>WJMK01000029.1 GCA_014727975.1 Microcaldota archaeon
GTGGAGGAGAATGAGAAGCTCAAAAGAGAAGCGTTATCCTGGATGGGAAAGGAATACCTTGGAGAAAAAATATTTAGGAGAATTAGGAAAACACCTCCATTGCTTGTAACTTTTCTTGCAGCTAGGGAGCCATATGTGCCTATTAAAGGGGCATATTACCCTGGAACCAATTGTGTTCATACTGTGGCTGAATTAAGCGAAATTAGCGAAAAAAGGGATGCTGCGCTGGTGCAGATTTCGCATGAGCTGCACCATTATGCTGCCTGGCTGGGAGGGGGAATGGGAATAAGGTGGAGGGACCTTGGCGGGAAGCCCCATTTCAGGAAAAGGGCAAAGCACTGGCTTGGAAGGAATATAAAAAATGAGGGGCTCAGTGAAAGCCTTACCGTCCTGCTTTCAAAAAAATCCGCATATGAGCGCGGTGCATACTGGGGGGAAGAAGGAACTGAGAAGGCCCAGGCAATGCTTGGGATTGTTCTTGAGGCGATTGCTGGGGAAGAAGAAACGCGGAAAGCTTATTTTTATGGGGACTATACTGAAGTTTTTTCCTCTGTGGAGAAAGCACTTGGTGAAGGCAGCTTCAACCGGATAATTGGATACCTGGATGCGAGTGAATATGGAGTTTGGGGTGCTGTTTCATACATAGCAGATAAGCTGGGGGAACTTGGGGAAGGAGTGCGGAGGTACTGGGAAGAGGGCCTTGGAAAGAAGGTATTTGATTTTTCTAATCGTGTGCACTACATCCCTAGGTGGGGCAGGGAAAAAGGAGATTGATGTAACCATGGTTACATAATCCCAGTGGAAACCCGGCTTCCTTAATCTTTAAAATGAGGAGAGGGCAAATATTCACATGGGACTTAATTTTGCTTGCAAGTATCCGTTTACTGAAGAAGGAAGGCAGGCAATTATAGAAAACGATATTCAAATCAACGACGAGATAGCAGAGCGCGGGGTACAGAGGATAGTGGATGCGCTGAATAGGGAACACAAGACTGCAAACCCTATCCACATCTCTGACCAGCTGATTGAGATTGGCTCCTATGGGGCAGCGAGGATGATGCTTGCGCACCTCAAGAACAGGTACCTTGCAAACAAGTTCGCGGTTGCAGAAGCAAAGAAGGCCTCTTCGCTGATGCCCGGGGAGAGCAAAGGGAATATTGGGAGGCTGCAGCAGGAGCTCGGGGTGGTGCCTGCGGAATTCGAGGACAAGCTTGTTTTGCCAATTGAGGTTTATGTAAAGTTCTCCCCTAAGTCTGTGGACTATAGGCTCATAAACAGGAACGTGAAGGGGGGCTATGTGGAGGTAAACAAGAGGGAAATTTTCAGGCTGATGGAAGAAGCTGTGAAGATGAAGGTGGAGCAGATTGGGTTGTTTCCGAATGCACCTGAAATCGTGAAGAAATATTCAAAAAGGCTCATGGGAGTGGTGCCCAAAACTGCGCCTTCCAAAATGAGCTTCAGGGAAGGGGACAATCCCCCCTGCATTGAAAAAATGCTTGAAACTGCAAAAAGGCATGAGAACCTGGGGCACCAGGGACGCTGGTCCCTTGTGGTTTACCTGATCAACAAGGGGCTGCCTTATGAGAAGATACTGCAGGTTTTCTCCAATTTCCCTGATTATGATGAGAGAGTTGCGGGCTACCAGATAAAGCATGCAATGAACCGGGGCTACAGCATGCCCTCATGCGGCATGATGCTTAGCTATGGGCTCTGTGTTGCTGACTGCAAGATTGGGAACCCCCTGAGGTGGAAGGCATGGAAAAAGAAAAAGTAATGGTATTGAGCAGCTTTTCGGACTACTATAAAGGTACGGATATAGAAGTCCCTGCAGTTGAGCAAAGGGAATTTGGGGTTGGGGGGTTTAAGAAAAAAATTGAATCTAGGCATTTGAGTTTCAAGACAGATGAAGCGCTGAAGAACTACCTTGTGCAGGAAACTCCCTTATATATCTCGCACTCAATTGCTTACTACAAATTCCCTGAATCCACACCAATGGAGAGGAAAGAATGGATGGGCGGGGACCTTATCTTCGACCTTGATGTGCATGCAGGCATTTTCCTTACTCCTGAGGAAATAGAGCAGGTGACGGGAGATGCAATAACACTTGCAGAGGATTTCCTGGAGAAAGATTTTGGAGTAAAAAAAGATGAAATTACTATGGTGTTCTCCGGGGGGAGGGGTTTCCACATACATGTCAAAACACCAAGATTCAGGTACTTGGAAGGTGACGGGAGAAGGGAAATAGCAGACTATGTGGCAGGGGCAGGGCTGGATTACAGGAAGTTCTTTGAAAAGATAGACAGGTACCGGCTGGAGGGGCCAAAAAAAACCGACTGGGGATATAGAGGGAGATTCTGCAGAATGGTTGGGAAGAGGCTGGATGAGAAGCCTTCGAGCATACACAGGGGGCTTAAGAAACCTGGGGAAAAGGAAAAATTGCTCGGGTGTATGGAAGACGGAAACTGGAGCAAGACCCCAATCAAGGACATTGTGGAGCGGCTAGAAGGCCCTGCAAAGGAAATGAGGTTGGAAACCGTCGAGGTAGATACCGGAGTAACTATTGACACCAAGAGGTTAATCCGGGTGCCCGATACGCTGCATGGGTCTACAGGGCTTATCGCCAAGAAGCTGAAGAAGGTTGATGATTTTGAACCTTACCGAGATGCGCTCGCGTTCGGGAGTGAACCCATTAAGATAAAGGCAAAACAGGACCTCCCGGAACAGGAATTTGCAGATTCCACAATGGAAAATATGAAGAAAGAAGAAGAAAAAGAAGTGCCGAAGAGCTACGGCATTTACCTGATTCTTAAGGATGCGGCTACTCTTTCTTAGAAAGGCTGAACCTTGGGGGCACGATAGGTGGTGAGAGGTTCACTACCCTTGCGGCAAGAACTCCATTCACTCCCCCGAAATAATTGATTGCGTTAAGAATCACTTCTGCATAGCTCTGCGGGAGCCTCTGCTTTTTTGACCATTCATCCTTAATCTCATCAAGGAGCTTTTTCTCCTCTTCAGCAGCAATCACTCCTTCCATCCTTATGTACCCTACATCCTCAGTATAATCAGCAGAATACTCATACGTGATATCCACCCTCTTTCCGGTGACCTTTGCATCCTTGATGTTAATCTTGAAATTAAGGCCTTTGCGGGGTTCCTGCTTTTCTCTTGCAGCTTCAATCTTGGTTACTCTATTTCCAACTATCAAAAAACCACCTAGCTTCTCTTTTCGTCCAAACAATTTAAGTATTCTTGGTTCTGCTCCCAGCCGCATGTGCCATTGTAGCAGCCACAGGTAGTAAGCGGGAGGCATTCGTACTCTTCCAGGTATTCGCATGTTGTGACTACATCCGAGAGCTCCTTGGGCACGCAGAGCTGGGAGGAGCAGCCTGCAACTACGCAATCAGAATCAGCCTGGCATTCTGTGGTATCTTCTTGTTCGCTCTCTTCTCCTGGCTCTTCCTCCTCTTCAAGAGGGGGCTCCTCTTCCTGTTCGGTCACAACATCTATGCACTCCTGCTTCTTCTCATCATCATCTATGCTGATGCAGTAGTCAACACTCTTGTACTTCCAGGCAAACTCAATGTAGCAATCCGCCTGGAGCTCTTCCGATAGATAGCCACACAATTCAGGTGTGCCTTTTTCAAGTGCAACATTCAGGTAGCAGCCATCCCTTGCTTCCGTATTGTTGATAAGCTCGCAAAGTCTCTCATTCCTGGAAAGGATAGCCTCTGAGCGGATGCAGCTGTCAAAGTCCTCATCCACCAGGCATTTCGCATAATTTTCCTGGCTCATCTTCAGTGCATAATAAAACTCTTCCATCTGGGCATTCTCATCGAGTTCTTCCGGAAACTCTACTTCTGCAGATTCTCCCCAGACAGCCTGGATTGTCAGGGACTGGGTTGATTCAGGCTCCCCAAAGTTGAGATAAGACAGGGATCTATGAACAACATCCTTTGTTTCTGGGTCAATGCAGATAGTATAGTTGTACTCTTTGGACATCAATGCCTCGGGCGATTTCGGGTCCATTCCGATTACCCGCATCTGCTCTACCGTAAGCTTTGAGTAATCCAGGGTATATGCAAGTTCGCTGCAATTCTGCCCTTCGTAGGATGTTTCATGGATTTCAGGTTTGAAAACGATTGCCCCGTATTCTATAAGGAACTCGTTATTCTCTATAGTATTCTCAATTCTGTCCTCCTCAAAAAGCAGGTGGCTGAGCGTATATTTATAGGGGTTAAAGGTTGAGTTCTGGGAAACATTTATGCATAATTTTTTGTTCACATTCTCAAGGCAGAGTATGGTCCGGTTCTCAGTAAGGAAAATTTCCCTTGTGAAAATCGCATCTTCTTTTTTTACATAGGAGTATTCTTCTGAAGAGGTTATGAAAACCGTATCCATATATCCATTTGAAGCAGTTTCTTCATATGCATATGTATATGAATCGTAATCAAGGGGCTTTTTTATTGCATCGAAGAAAAGCTCTTCTGCTTCTTCCGTGCTTCCCTCTCCATGTCCATCCCCATGGGATTCCTCCCCCTCTTCACCATGGCCGTCTTCATGGTGGACCTGGGTTCCGCCGAACATGTCTGCAAGGTAGTAGATGCCTGCAGCAACTATTACCACCAATACTATCGAAAGTATTGGATAAACAACATTTTTATCCATAGAAAACACCTACTTTGAGAATATCTTTATAATATCACAATCTTTTAATTGATATTCTTTACTTAAACGGGTCTTTTTTCTTGCGTCCAGAGCCGAAATGAATTTATCTGCAAGGTCTGTGTGGACCTTCTCTGCAAGATCCACGGGGGTGCTGCCTTCCGGAAGCAGAAAGGAATTTGGCAGGATATTTCCTTTCCTGTCACTCCATTTCGACTCATCTTCTACAGGGAAGGCTACAAGATTGCCCATCATTTTGTATACAAGGGTTTCAAGTGCCTGCTGCACCCCTGTGCTGCCGTTTTCCCCCAGGTAATTGGCTATTTTTTCCAGGGCACCTTTCTGCCTGCCTGAAACATTTTTTATCTTGAAGGATTCATTTCCAGGAACGTAGGATATGGCCCCGGCCTTGTCGGCTCTTTTAAGTGTTAGCTCATACAGGGCAGAGCAAGGAACTATAGCCAGGGAAGGGAACTGCTCATTTAGCTTGGTGATGGAACAACCTTCATCACACTTGTTTGCAGCCACAATTATTGGCTTTGTTTCAAGCAGCTCTTTTGAAAATGCAAGCCTTTCTTCTTCAGTCCAGTCAATGCGCTTTGTTTCCAGGGAAAGCCGGCGTGCGCATGCCTCGGTCTGGGAAGGCGTTATCTTGAGGCCTGTCAGTATATCTGAAAGCGCACTTATGTCCCTTGTGCGCACCTTTTTCCAGTTCCTTTTAAGGATAGTTGCGATCCAGTGGAAAAGCTCTTCCCTCAGAAAGTTGATTTCGGAGGCAGGATCATGTGAAGTTGCTGGTTTGCCTTCAAGGTCAGTTTTTCCGCTTCCGTCTATTACATGGATAAGGGCGTCTGCTGCGCTGAGATCATCAAGAAACTGGAATCCAAGGCCCTTTCCTTTGTGGGCTTCCGGCACAAGTCCCGCAACATCTATCATCTTTAGTGGGACGAATCGGGTGCCTTGCCTGCAAAATGAATCTTTTGGGTTGCACTCTGGAAACCTCTCCAGGTGTGGGCAATTTTTTCTTACGTACCCCACACCAACGTTGGGCTCAAGCGTTGTGAACGGGAATGCGGCTATTTTTGCATCTGCCATTGTAAGTGCAGAGAAGAATGTGCTCTTGCCTGCATTGGGCTTCCCTACCACTCCCACCGTTAAGGCCATTAAATGAAATCTATAAAGTCACTTTCTTAAATTAATGCCCCTAAAAAAATAGCCATGAACTCCATGAATCTGGTCCCAAAACGCGTGTTCCTTACAAAAGGGGTTGGCAAGTCCAATACAGAACTCGGCTCTTTTGAAGAGGCTCTGAGAGATGCAGGAATCGCCTATTGCAACCTTGTATATGTCTCCAGCATATTCCCCCCTGGAGCCAAATTGATAAAAAAAACAGATGGAATAAAAAAACTGGATCCTGGACAGATTGTTTTTTGTGTTATGTCCAGGATAAGCTCGTGCGAGCCTAGTAGGAGGATTGCAGCATCAATCGGACTTGCCCTGCCCAAAAACAGAGGATGGCATGGCTATGTCAGTGAACATCATTCCTACGGGCAGAATAAGCAGGAGGCAGGAGACTATGCTGAAGACCTTGCAGCAAGCATGCTGGCTTCCACACTAGGGATTGAGTTCGATGCAGATGCGGCATGGAATGCAAAAGAAGAGTACTTCAGGATGAGCGGTAAAATCGTAAAGACAACCAACAGCACAGCAACTGCAGAAGTAGACAAAAGGGGGAACTGGACTACAGCCATAGCAACTGCTGTTCTTCTTCCTTGAAAGGTTAAGAGCCAGGACAAGTGTTTTTGGATTTTAGAGGTTTTTGAAAAAATAAAAATAGGGTAGATAGGTTCGGCCGCCTATTTACGCTAATCATTTCTTTTTCTTTGTTGTCTTTTTCTTGGTTGTCTTCTTTTTCACTGGTTTTTTCTTGGCCGTTTTTTTCTTTGTTGTTTTTTTCTTCACCATAGTGGTACCCTCCATGGGAGTTCTACTATAAGATGCCGTTTTAGGCTCTTTTAATTCATCTTTGACATAATCTTCTATCTCTTTCTCTTTGAAAGATTTTTTGGGTGGTTTGGATAATTGCACCTCAGCATATTCATCTATTTCAGGGGGCGTTTGCTCTTCCTCTTCGTAAATAATTGTTTCCCGCTGCTGCATGGGCGGCTCAGGGCTGGCTTTCATCTCATTTTCTTCGTGCTTTCCGAACAGCCATCCTTTTATTTTTTCCAAGATTCCCATTTTATTTCACGTTGCTAATACAAACGCAAATAATAAAAACATTCCGTGTTTTTTCGTCAAAAGAACTAGCCTGACCAGGGGGTTTTTGCGCTTTCAGCACGCACAAGAGAACTTAGGGACTTTGGCTTGCTTGAAGAGGAAGCATTCCAGACCTTTCTGGTCATTGCAACTACAAACTTGTACCAATCAAGCCATTTTACCATCCATCCTGGGTCAAATTTCCCGCGCTTCAGGTTCTGGAGGCCTTTCTGGGAAGATCCTGAAGAAATCATTGCGCTCTTCATTTCTACTCCTTGGTGCAGGATCGGGGCATCTTGCTGCACCTGCGGGGATAAACCAGGACAAGCAGAAACTTGCCTTGGCCCGTAAGACTCTTCGTGAAGTTTATGGGAGTCTTGCTGGGCAAATGGCCCCGGCTGGCTTTTGTGCTGGTGTTTTTCAGTTTGCACTGGAGAAGTTTCTCGTTTGGGCCTTGGGGAAGAGAAGGAGACAAAAATTACGTTCTCCTCCTTCTTTAAGACTCTGGGTTTTGTTCGGTTGCATGCAGGTTTTGCTCCGCCTTCAAGGAGCTTAAAGCGACGGGGGGGCCTGTTCGCTTTGAGTTTGGGTCTGGGCTTCGCTGTAGGCAGCAATGATGCTGCCCTAGTATTTCTGCAAGCCAAAGATCCCACGCTGGCCATGGGAAATTAATTTTTCAAAAAGTATAAAAACACTCTAGATTTTTTTTCGCTCATTGCCGTAGTGCTTGCCCTGCTGAAAGAAGGAACCTGTTGAGGGATTCGGGCGGAATGTTCGCGCCTGCCGCAATGCGGTGCCCGCCCCCCACTCCCGAAA
>WJMK01000030.1 GCA_014727975.1 Microcaldota archaeon
CATGAAAACCGGGCCGTATGTGACCATCCTTACAAGGAAGGCTAGGAGCATTATCAGCGCGAGAGCGGCTGAGGGTGCAAGTGCGTTGTAATTTGTTGGGAGGGAGATTCCTTCCCAGGCTTTTTCCTTTATGAAAAATGCGATTGCAAGCAGGTAGAACAATCCTACAGAGAGCACTGCGATGGAGTAATCAAAGGATACTCCCGCGATGAATAGGACAAATGCAAAGAATGCAGGAATTACCATCCCAAGCCCGAAGCCTATTCCAACTTTATCAAAAAGCGGAAGCTCCCTTTTCTTGAGCAATGCAACTGAAAGCAGTGCGCCGGGGATAAAGAATCCCAGGAAAACCCATAGCAATAGGTAAAGGGGGTCGAATTCAAACATAAATGCACCCACATCAGAATAGAATTGGAAAGGTAATAATTGAAAAAATTTAAAAGGGGGCGGGGCTAGAGCAGTGAGCCGAGTATTTCAGACTGCATCTCATCCTGCGGCTTCTGCTCCTCAAAAAGGTGGGGGGCCTTTACTCCCGTGATTACTGCGGTTACCTCTATTGCATTTGAAAGCCCCTCATCTATTCTCGCGCCCATCTTCACTTCCGCTTCCTCGTGGAAATCATCCGAGATTCCCATGCAGATTTGGGTTGCATCACCCAGGGTAAGCCCGCCTGGGCCTGCAACGTGGATAAGTGCGCCCTTTGCGCCTTCGTAGGAAACCTCAAGGAGAGGGTTGTTTCTTGTGTCGCTTACTACACTCTCTACCATTCCTGCGCCGGTTCCCGAGCCTTTTCCTACCGAAATCATTGCAATTCCGCCATCCTTCATGATTGCGCGGACATCTGCATAATCCACATTCATCATGCTTGGGAGAACCACTAAGTCGGAAATTCCGCGAACTGCCCTAGAAGCGATTTCATCCGCAAGCGCAAATGCCTTGTCGATTGGGAGGTTCGGGGCATAAGAAAGCAGCTTGTCATTTTCGATTACAATCACTGTATCCGCATTCTTCATAAGTTCTTTGAGCCCATCCCTGGCGCGGTGGATCCTTGAGCGCTCAATCTTGAATGGGTAGGTAACCACTCCGATTACTGTGGCGCCCTGTTCCCTTGCAAGCTGCGCAATCAGTGGGGATGCTCCTGTTCCGGTTCCCCCTCCCATTCCTGCGCATACAAATACGATTTCGTTTTCCCCGATCATTCTCCTAAGGTCTTCCTTGTCAGAATCAGCTGCTTTTGCTGCAACTTTCGGGTCTCCGCCGCTTCCCAGGCCCTTGGTGACCGTTCTGCCCAGAAGGTGCTTGCCATGTGCTTCTACCACGCCCAGATGGAGCTTGTCTGTATTGACTGCAAGGGTTTTTGCGCTCTTGATTCCATGCTTGGTGATTCGGTTTACACTATTGCAGCCTGCGCCGCCTACCCCTACAACCTTGATTCGGATGGATGAATTTTCTTCGATGTTTTTTGGGGTTTCTTCAGCCTCGCTCGGCTTTTCCTCAGTAGGAAGCGTAATATCTTCAGGATTTTCTTCTGCTTTTTCTTCAGGTTTCTCTTCAAAAACAGGAGCTATTTCCCTTTTCTTCTGTGCCTCTTTTTCAGAAACAATATCCTTAACTATTCCGTCCAGCATCCATGGTCACCATTGGAGAAATCGGAAAGAAGAAATAAAAAGGTTTTGCCCATTTTCCGAGGAAAATGGGGCTTGTGTTTAAACTCAACTGGGTTCATCCAAGCATTTCAAGGTCGCTGGAGAATGAAGGCATTGAGGATTCTTCCTCTGCTTCATAGTCCCTTCCAAGGATAGAAGCTCCCTTCACTCCGGTTACGATTGCAACGATTTCGAGCTTTCCCTCATAGTTCTGCATAATGCGGGCGCCCCATTTCACGTTGGCCTCTGCATCCATCCTTTCGGTGATTATTTCTCCTGCCTTGATTGCGTCTCCGAGGCTGAGGTCGCTTCCACCGGAAATGTGGATGATTGCACCCTTTGCACCTTCAAAGTCAACGTCCAGGAGCCTGTTCTTCACCACTGCCTCTGCAGAGCTTGTAACCTTGTCAGTTCCCTTTCCTTCACCAACTGCAATGAATCCTACGCCTCCGCCCTGCATGATTGCTCTTACATCTGCGAAGTCAATGTTGATGAGTGATGGCTGGGTGATTGTCCATACAAGTCCGCTGATTGCCCTTGCAAGGACCTCGTCCGCAACTGCAAATGCTTCGGACATCGGGAGGTTCGGGACCAGCTGAACCAGGCGGTTGTTGTCTACGATGATTACTGAGTCGCAGCTCTGCCTGAGCTTCGCAATTGACTCGTCTGCCTTCTTTCTCCTTGCCCTCTCAAGTGCGAAGGGGTAGGTGACCATCGCCACGGTAATTGCACCCTGCTCCTTTGCGATTTGTGCTGTAATGGGGGCTGCTCCGCCTCCTGTTCCTCCTCCCATGCCAGCGCAGATGAAAACAAGGTGTGCGCCTTCGAGCTCCCTCTCAATAAGGGGGCGGTCAACTTCTGCAGATTTTGCACCGAGGTCAGGGTAACCACCTGCACCAAGGCCCTTGGTGATGCTTCTTCCAATTAGCACTTTGGATGCTTTTTCGTGTACCTGCTTGAGGTGCTGCTTGTCTGTGTTGACTGCAACAAGCTGGCTTCCTTTCACGCCAGACTTCACAAGCCTGTTGATGGTGTTGTTTCCTGCACCACCTACACCTACGGTGACAATTTTGATTGTCTCTGAGCTCTCTTCTTCCTCGGCTCCGGAAGATTCCGGTGGCCTTTCTCCTACAACAGATTTCACAAGGTCGTCCATTTTATCTATCCTCTATTCGGTTGGTAACGTAGAATCGGTGAACCGGTGTTTAAATACTTTGAGATTTACGTCGGAGAGGAAGCCCCACAAACTTAAAGCAAAATAAACAGTTTTAGGAAAGCACGTCGGAAGGAATATAAATGTATGCACTGCATGTATTTACATGGTCAAGGTAATCACCATCCGTGATGATGTGTACGACCGCCTGAGCACCCTGAAGAAGAGGCACGGGATGAGCTTCTCCGAAGCTATTGACATGCTTCTTAACGAGAGCAAACTCACGCGGGAAGGGTTGCTTGACCATGCAGGAAAGCTCAAGGAAGTTGACATCGACAGGCGCGCCTTGTACCGCCTGAAGAGGTGGGGAAGCGGTGATTAAGGGTTCGGGGTTTCCGGTTTTGGGTTCCGAAAAGGGGCAGGCGGGGACCCATAACACAAAACAGGAAACAGGAAAGAGCCCGCCCTCCCGTAAAACGAGGCATGGCTGATGGCAACTAAAATCTGCCTGGATACTGACGTTGTCCTTGATTTTTTCAAGGGCGATATGAAGACAGTGCAGAAAATCAAGCAGTATTCGCAGGCGGATAAACTTTGCCTGACCTCGCTGTCTTACTTCGAGCTCCTGACTGTGATACGCGGATCTCCCCGCTGGGAGATTGTAAACATAGTGGAAAAGATGGAGATGCTGGACTTCGACAGGAAGGCGGCAGTGCGCGCTTCCAAGATTTACGAGAATGCGGTTGAAACGCACTTGCAGCTCGGAATGAGGGAGCTGGTGATTGCATCGGTGTGCATCTCCAACAAAGCATTGCTGCTGACGGGAAAAAGGCAGCCATATGAAGGCATCAAGGGGCTGAAATTCGTCTAGGAATTACGCTCATTAAATCGGTTGGCAAAGCGACAGCCGCCCTCCAAGGCGGCGACCACTTCGTGGTTGAAGTGGGAGGTGAGGCAGGCGACACAGTAGGGCTCTGCGCTTCGGCGCATCCCCTCCTCATTATCATTAAGGGTAAGCTTACGAGAATTTGTGCATTTCCTCTACTTCTTTAGTGGTGGTTGCGTTGAACGGGCCTTTGTCGTCCCGGATGCGAATCATGCGCGGGAAACGAAGTGCTAACCCTTTGCCTTTTTCCCTTCCGCAGGTGTGCGTAGGAGAGCGGGTAATATTATCGTATGCAACTTCCACAACGTGGCGCGGGTGCACCCAGAAATCAGGATCCATTTCGTAATCCAAATTGGTGGGCGGGCGCTTGACCTTGTCTTCCTCCAGCATCTTCTGGAACCTGCCCATTTCATCTTCGGTGAAGCCGCTCCCCACTTTTGCAATTGTCTCGAAGCGGGAAGTTTCATCATTGTACACTGCTACGAGTATTCCTCCAAAGCCGAACCTGGCACGGGAACCCTTGCCGCGGTAATACCCTACTATTACCGCATCAATTGTGTCCATCTCCTGCCCATAGGATTTCTTGAGCTTAATCCAGGCGAATTTGCGCTTGCCTGCGGTGTAGGGCGCCTTGAGGTCCTTGGCCATTATCCCCTCGAGCTTCATGCTTAGTGCTGCCTGGAACAATGAGTCGATTTCCTTTGCGGTTTCCACTATGCGCATTGTGCTCGGCTTGATTGTTCCCTTGGATGAAAGAAAAGACTCGAGCTTTTTCCTGCGCTCCAGGTAGGGGCAGGTGGTGCAGTCTTCACCGTCCAGGTAGTGCAAATCAAATGCAAAAACGTAGAGGGGATATTTTTTGGCTGCGGTCTCCAGGCCGTACTTGCGCCTGCGGTGCATTGTTTCCTGGAAAGAGTAGAAACGCTTGTCTTCTTCATTGAATGCAAGGGCTTCGCCTTCGAATATTGCTTCCCTGGGCCTGAGATTCTGCACCGCGGCAACAACATCCGGGAACATGTGGGTCATCTTTTCCAGCCTTCTGGAATAGATTTCCACGCGGTTGCCTTTTTTGTGGACTGCAATGCGGAATCCATCGTACTTATATTCAACTGCGCACTTTCCAAGCTTTGCGATAATTTCCTTGGGGTTTGCAAGGCGCTCTGCCATTGCAGGCATAATCGGCTTGAAAACCTCTATTTTGAAATCCCTGATTTTTTCTGGGTCCTCCAGGAAGACACGGGCAACATGCCCGATGTCAGAGCAGAGGTTGTATGCGCGCTCTATGGGCTCCCTCCAGGACTTGTCTCCCTCATGGGAAACGCTTAATGCATCCAGGATTGTGGGGTCGCCCACGCCGAGGCGAAGCTGGCCGAGCACAAACCTGGTGATGTATTTTGCTTCAATTGGAGTTGCATTATTATACATTTCAACAAGCCGGTTAATCTTCATCCCCTGGGAGCCTGAGCCCCCTGCCTTTGAAATCCTGAACATCGAGTTATAAACTGAAAGTACGCTCAGGGAAGTCTGGAAAAGTGATTGCTGCCTTTTCTTGCCCAGGAGCTTTTCTGCAACCAGGCCAAGGTCCCCCTCGCTTTCGAATTCCTGTTCAACTTTGCTTTTCCCATAACCGGAAGCCTTGCGGATTGCTTCAAGAACGAATTTTTCCCCCATCCCCAAATCAATTCCTTCATATGGGGGGCGGAGCTCCCCCTGGATTATATATGCAATGCGCTCCGCCTCCTCGGGGCTTGCTTTTTCAAAAATGCGTGCAAGAAGGTCGGTCATCTCGAGGCGGCCGCTGCGCTTCTCGATTTCATTGAATGCTTTTGCAACCTCCTCAAACTGCATAATAACTAGAATGCATAGAATAAATAAAAAATGCGCGCCCGGGCAGCAAAGAGCAGTGTTAAATTAAAAAACATTTAGTGAGAACGGAGTGTCCAGATGACCAGTGAAGGCACTCTTAGGACCCCTCCGGTACATTTGGGAAAGCTCCGTGAATTCTTAACTGATGGAAACCCGCAGATGCAGGATTGGGCAATGGGGGCTGTTTTCAACTTAACCTATTCTTACGGAGTTGCTTCCCTCCCGGTATGGAATGAACTGCTTGAATTGGCGGTGGAGCACCCCTGCTGGAATACAAGGGAATCCTGCCAGGGGCTTGTGGGGAGGTACCTGAAAAACGAGGTGGGGGCACAGGAATTGCTCTACAAAATAAGGGGGGAGGCTATGAAAGAGCAATTTGAAGGGGTTGATGGGTTCTTTATTTCCTGTGGGCTGATTGCAATGCAAAATGGGCACAATGATGAAGCTGCTGAGATTTTTGCCTCGGTTATCCATAAGGATGAGGACCCGCCAAAACTTCGCGATGCAATCCATCTGCAGCTGAGGGCTATGCTCGGCACAGGGAAAAAACTGGAAGAAACATGGGGGAAAGTAAGGCGTCAGCTTCTGAAGAAAGAAGCAAAAGAAGAGATTTCCCACCTGGAAAACCTTCGCGGGATGATGAAACCGCAGGAAGGATTCGGGAGGGAGGCAGGCCCAAAAAGGGAACCCGCTTCCGCTGCGCGTGGGAGGCCCAAAAAGCTTGCACGCTGCTAATTTAGCCCTAAGTATATGCGGGGGACTTAATGGCACTAATCTCAAAAGACAGGGTAAGGGGCAAATCCGTAGGGAAAGGTGTTTAGAAGTGCGTCAGGTATTCCTTCTGCATTTTCAGCGCATCTATTTCCAGTTTGGGTGATTCGGAAATGATTACTCCTCCGTATCCGTTTTCTGCCAGAACCTTCATCAGGGGCTTGTATGGGGGAGGGTTTTTTCCTTCTAAGGGGAGGTGATTGCGCTCTCCTTTTTCTGAGTAGTTTATGCAGGAGAAATGCGCATGGAAATCCTTCATGTAGCCCGGCGCATTTTTTTCAACATATGCAAGGAGCTTGGAATAATCAGATTCGTTTTTGCAGGGCCAGTCGCCCCTTGAGAGTAAGTGGGCAAAATCAAGCACCAGCATAATTTCCTTTACGCTGTGATGGAGCTCGATGCACTCATCCAGGGAGCCATACTGGGATTTCTTGCCTACTGTTTCCGCACCTAGTTTTACGCCTTTTATTTTGTGCTTGCTCATCTGGGTTTTGAGCTTCTTGAATAATGATTTTGTGAGCTTGAAGCATTCCTTGGAGGTTTTTCCCTGGTAATAGCCGGGGTGGAAAACCGCAACCCGGGCGCCTGCCCACTGGCACGCCTGCACTGAAAGGAGGAGGTTTCTTTTGGTAGTTTCCTGTTTTGTTTTGTCCGTTGCGCAGCAATTTACCCAGTAAGGTGCGTGGGCGGAGAGCCTTACATCGAATTTTTCGGAAGCAGGCTTGAGCCTTTTTGCGTTTTCTTCCTTGAGCTTTACTCCCCTTACGAATTCTAGCTCCATTGCACCCAGCCCTAAATCATGGGAGCATTCAATTGCCTCTAAGCTGCCCCCCTCACATTGGTGGGGTATCCCTGCAGAGCCAAACCTTACCCTGTTTCTTTTTGGCATATTGGAACTGTCTGCCGAGCGAAATAAATATCTGCGCTTTAGGGAGGTGGGGCTGGAAAACTGGAAAATGCACATTTTAAAAAATTGCTGTTGCTAAAAAATTTGCAATGGCACTGTGGGTGGCTAAAAAAGAGCCGGTGATCCCTGAAAACGGGAGAAAGAATCCTATGCAGAAACAATACCCCTTAGTGGAAAGAAACCCGGGCTATACAAAGCCCATGAGGGTTTTTATGCGGGCAGTGAATGGTGGGAAAGATGGGGATGTAAAGGCCCTTATCAAGAGCCGGGAAGTTGACCCGGATGGACAGGGGAAATACGGGGACACTGCATTAATGATTGTTGCTGCAAAGGGGTATACGAGGACCGCAGGCGCGCTTCTTGAAAACGGGGCAGACCCTAATGCAAGGGGAAGGCACTTTGTGACTCCGCTCATGGTTGCAGTAAAGTGGAGCATGAGCCCGAAAATGATAGAGATGCTAATTGACCATGGGGCAAGGATAAGGGCGAGGAACCTTATGCTGGAAACCGCACTAGAAGAAGCGCGCTGGGCGAAGTGGCTGGATGGGTGCCCTGAAACCAGAAAACTGCTTGAGCAGAAATGGGTTGAAGAGGGGGTGCTCCACAGGATGGGGAGATTCTTATCCAGTAGGTTTTCCGGAACTGGTGCTGACGCCTAATCCTTTTTATATGCTACATAGATGTCTGCTTCAATCATCGTTCCGTTTTCGTAGAAGTGGTGGGTAAAATAGAGATTCCCCTGCCTGTCCAGGGTTGGCTCCCCTGCAAACTGGGAAATAATTAGTTCTGGTTCCTGCCAGGCCCCGTTGATTAAATCTGATTTGTAGATTGCTGGGGAGCCCATGTAAGTCCTCGTAAACCAGAGCTCGTCCATTTCCTCATTTACGAATGGCCAGCCTTCGCAGCCTTCCGTGTTTACTGCCTCAACCGGCTCGGGGGGTTGCCAGATTCCATCCACTCTTTCCAATACGTAAATGTCATAGCAGCCTAGGCTATCCTCCTTTTCTGAGTGGTAGTACAGCTGCGTTCCATCGGACGTGATATGCATTTCCCCTACCCAGTACCCTAAATTGAGCTGCTCGCCTGCATTTTCCCAGTTGGTCCATGTTCCATCAACTAGTTCTGCAGTCCATATGTCTATTTCCCTGGAGTTGCCTGCGCGCACAGAGCAGAACCATGCTTCGTTTCCCTGCACAAAAAGGCAGCCATCAAGCGAATACTCATCATTGAGAATCAGCCTTTCTGGCTCCTGCCATTGCCCATTCTCCTTCTTGGACCAGTAAATTGCAGTAACCCCGTCGAGCACCTGCAGCTCAACCGGAATCTGGGGATCCGGGGTGAACCAGACATAGAAATTATTTCCATCCGGAGTAATAAAAGGGGAGTCTTCTGCACCTTTTGTATTTATCGGGTATGGCATGGGCACCGGCTCTTCAAACTCATCCGAATGGAGGATTGGCGGATAGATGTCTGTTTCAGGGGTAATCTTGATTGCGCCTTCAGGGATTTTTGATTCCCTTGGATAAATTACCAAGCTGGATTCTGGCTGCGGCTCAGGTTCAGGTGCCGGCTCATGCTCCGGGGCAGGAATTTCAGGTGCCGTTTTCTGGGGGCACCCAAAAAGCAAAAGAAATGCTGAAATAAACAAGATTAACCTAATCATTTTTGCGCCCCTGTGTATTCTTTCCATGTGGCCCATGCCTTTTTAGGGCTTCGGTCCGGGTTCTTGAGCCCAAGGCTGCAGAGGAATTCCCTGAAGCGCTCCAGGTATTCCTCTTTTTTCTCAATTTCCGGCAGGTCCTTGGTATAGCGCTCAGAGTGCTCCCTGCAGTCGCTCCACTCGTGCAGGCTGAACCATATCATGAATTCAGCATCACTGTTTTCATAGTGGGAAAAGAACTCCTCTAGGAACTGGTCCTGCTTTTCCTCGCTTGAGCCCAAAAGCGGTGAAGAGCTCCAGCCTGTTTCAAGTATTGCATAGGGCTTGCCCTGGACCACTTCCGGAAGCTCCTCTAAGTATTCTGTCCCCCTTGAAACATTGGAATAATTGTACCTTCCCTCATAGGGATGGACAGTATAGCCGATTAAATCGCACTCGGGCGCAAGCTCCTGGATAATGTCTGTTGCATTATAGTCTTTTGCATAGTGGTAAGTTACCACTGTCCCTACCTGGGTTTCTGGGCTTTCTTCTTTTATGCGCTCGTAAGTGTGGGAGAGGAGCTCTTTGAAAGCGGGGAGCTGCTCCCTGTGCATATTGAGGTAGATGTCCACCTCCCCTCCTATGAAATAGTAGTCCGGACTATATCGCTTCACAAAGTCAACAGAAAAGTCAGCAAAATCCTCCTTGAAGCCTGGCTCGTCAAAGGATTCGTAGCGCTCAGGGAATTCCCCCAGCACATTTGAGTAAATAATGTTCATGAGCACTGCTGTTTTTCCCTCATAGGAAAGTGGCTCCATTATATGGTCTGCAACAGTCAGGTTGTTTTCAAGAGGGCCCCAGAAAAAATACCAGGAAAGAATGTCTGCACCGTTTTCCCTTGCTTCCCTGAATGCAGGGAGTATGAGTTCAGAGCTGTCGTTTGCAGGAATGGGCATCAGCCCGAGGCCCGGCTTTATATCGGGCTCACGCTTTTTGCATTCTGCGGATGAAAGAAGGGAACTGTCCGGCTCATCTATGCACATCAGGGAAAGCGTATACGTTTTGTAATCGCAGTAAATTGCCCTTGTAATCGCATTGTAGGATGTGCCTTCCGCATTTATTGTATATTCGATATATTCCCCACTGAATTCTGCCCCGAACTGCTTTTCCAGCTCCTGCCTGAGTATCCTGGAGGAGAGGGGGTATTCTCCTGCGGAAAACGCGCAGCCCTCCCCCGTTTTCAGGAGGAACGTGTTTTTATCCTGTGGAAGAGCATCTTCCCAATCTGGGTGCTCAAAAGAGAAATAGCCTATGGAGAACTCTGTGGCGGGCGGCTCCTCGGGAGGAGCTTCGGGCTGGGGCTCGGGGGCAGGAATTTCGGGCGAAGTTTCCTGGGGGCAGCCAGCAAGGAGCAAAACAACAGCCAGCAGGAAAGCAGTCCCTTCTTTCATCTTCTCACTTGCACTGGACAGAGCCAAGGGCCCTGTCTGCCTTTTCCTGGTCATACCAGCCTTCCACGCATCCGAACATGGTGATATACACTGTCCTCTCCCCACAGGGAATCATCTTTATCTGCCCTTCGTAGCTGTTGCCTTCCGCATCTGCAAGAACCCTGAATTCTGCAGAGGAGCTGTTTACTTTTTCGCTTGCAAGGGTAACTCCTTCGGTGTTCCTGTAGAAGTCCTTTATGTAGTTTACAAAAGCTTCAAATGAAGGCTGGTCTGAAAGTTTTGTGACTGTGAGCTGGCAGAGGCCATCAGAAACCTTGAACACCTCGTTCCCTGCGGTCTGCTCTATTTCCCCTGCAGGATAGCTCACGCTGAATTTTTCGTTTGTGTAAATGTCCCATCCTTGCCCTGTGCATCCGGAAAGGAGCAGGGCAAGCACTAAGAGTGAAATTAGTTTTTGCATATGCATTGATTGCTGGGGATGCTTTAAATTGTTCTTTTTCTACAAAAGGCCAGAAACTGCACCTTTTTAATTATTGCGCCGCCCTAAAAAGCCCAATAAATAAGTGATTGATATGGGAAGAAAAATGCAGGGCTCTGCTCCAAAAAAGGGAAAGGTTTTTGTTTTGAGGCAGGATGTGCCCAGGCTGCTGGCGCTCAGGAGCATGCTAAGCGAAAGGAGGGAAGCCTCAAGGAATAGGGAACTAAAGGAACTAAACGAAAGGGCAGCCAGGGCGCTGCGTGAAGAAAACAGGGATGAGCTTGTTCGCCTCCTAAAAGCCGGGGCAGGCAGGGGAAAGGCAGATGATGCAGGAAACAGCTTAATAGAGATTGCTGCATGGGAGGGGCGCAAGGACATGGCGCGAATTCTGCTCCAGCACGATTTCATGAAGGAAGAGCTTTTCAGCAGGGACCAGCTTGTTGTTGCGCACTTTTATGCTTGCAGGGCAGGTAAGGAATCAGTTGCAGAGCTCATCAAGCTTTATGCTGATGAGAAGCTTTAGGGAGGGGCGGAACGCCCTTTTTAAATATTATGCATATAAATAATCGGTTGCCGGTGACTTATTATGTATTATGAACTAAAGGCCGAGGACACCGTTAGGGTGCCGCCAAGCATGCTTGTAATGAAGCTCAAGGATGCAATCACAAAGATACTCAGGGAAAAATACGAGAGAAGGCTTTTCAGGGACCTGGGGATGATTGTTGCAGTTGAAGATGTTGATGTTGGCGAGCAGGGAACAGTAATTCCGGGAGACGGGGGAATTTACTACAAGGTTCAGTTCAATGCGATTTCCTTCCTTCCGCACGTGAATGAGGTATTTGCAGGGCAGGTAAGGGAAATTGTTGAATTCGGGGCATTTGCATCAATCGGGCCGCTGGACGGGCTTGTGCATATCTCCCAAATCGGGAACGAGAAATTTTTCTATGACAAAAAAACAAAAGCACTAAGCACAAAAAGGGGGACCAACCTAAAGAAAGACGATGGTGTGCTGCTAAAGGTTTCAACAGTTAGCCTGAAAGGAACTACAACAGACACAAAAATCGGGCTTACGATGCGCTCGGAGGGCCTGGGAGTAAAAAGGTGGGAAAAAGAAAGAAAGGCTGCAAAAAAAGCAAAAAAGGAGGCTAAAAAATGAAGGCGTGCAGGAACTGCAAGAAAATGGTTGAGGAAGGAGAAACCTGCCCTGCATGCGGCTCGGACGAGCTCAGCGACAGGTTTTCAGGATTGCTGATTGTGCTTGACCCGGAAAAATCCGAAATCGGGGGGATTTCTGAAATAAAAGCCCCGGGAAGGTATGCGGTTAAGGTAAAGTGACGGTTACAGGGCCGTGCAATTCTTAATATTTCGATACTAATTACCTTGAGGCAGGCAATGCCCTGGAAGTGGCAAATGGTCAGGTTTTTAGCTGGGAAGGAAGCCGCGGTTCATGCGGATGCAGTCATTATATCTGATTTGCACCTGGGCATGGAGGCCTCGCTTTTTGAGAGGGGGGTAAGGGCTTCGGATGTTTCTGAAAAGCTTGCAGATAAAACAATTGATGTGCTGGAAGAGACAGGGAAAAAGAAACTCATTGTTCTTGGGGACGTAAAAGAAAAAGTTGTGGGTGTGCCCTGGGAAATGAAAAAGTATTTTGAAGGACTTGAAGGGCAGGGGGAAATAATTGTTGTGAAAGGGAACCACGATGGAGGCATTGAAAAGGTTCCGGGAATTGAGGTAATCGGAGCCGGGGGCTTTGTGTACCGGAAGCTTGGGCTCTTCCATGGGCACGCATGGCCCAGTGAAGAAGTGATGGGATGCGGAACTGTGATTATGGGGCACAACCATCCCCAGGCTAAGCTTGCAGGGGAATGGAAACCGGTATGGGTGGAAGCAAGGCCGGAAAAAAAGAACATTGAAAAAAAATACCCGGGATACAACAAGCGGATAAAGCTTATTCTGATGCCTTCCTTCAACCCGCTGCTGGGCACAAACATTGTTAAAAGCGAGGGCCTCGGGCCGGTTTTAAGGAACAAGTTATTTAAACTCAATACAGCAATAGTATACACACTTGGCGGAACAAAAATCGGGAAGCTGGGTGAACTGTTCAAGAGGTTATAAACATGGGTAAAAAAAGGCGTGGAAGAGACAGGCTCATGACTTGCGTTTCCTGCGGCAGGGCGGTGCCAAGGGACAAAGCAGTCGATTATGAAAGAAGAAGTTCATTCACTACAGATTTCAGGGACAAGGAAAACGTCACTGCATTCTCAAGCAATGTTGAATACTATTGCATAAGCTGCGCAAAGCACCGGAAAATTTTTGAGAAAAAGAAAAAGCAGGCCGAAAGGAGAAGGGAGAGGAGAGAAGGGAGGTTCTGAGACCGTGGAGCCCGTTGAATTTGATGGGAAAACGTATAATGGGATCAGGCAGCAAATCGGGAACCTTACACTGATTGTCGTCCGCGCAAAGCGCGGGTATATCGCATGCAGCTACGTAAGCAAGGATACTGCGGAAAAGGTTGGGGATGTTGCAGGGTTTGTGTCCGGGGTAAAGAATTACTCAGATTTCTTTAATGCAAAAATAAAGAACACCACAACCTGGGCAGATGACATGGGGATAAGGGAAGGGATGAGCGTAAGGAAAGCACTGGAGATAATGGATTCTGAAGAGGAATACTAATCTTGTTTTTTGCGGAAAAAGAGGGCAAATGCCAGCGAGAGCAGAGAGAATGAGGTAAGCACGCAGAGCGGTTCCTCATATGTTGAACTGGTTATGCAGCGGTTCTTCTCAAACTCATACCCCTCTCCTATCTCCTCGCAGATGTGCGGGAGCCTGAGGCGCTTTGCAATTGAAGAGATACAGAAAACGTGCTCCCTCTCAAGGGTGCTTCCCGGATTACCGGGGTCTTCTGCAAGAAGCAGAATCTGGTTGCAGGCATTTGTGGCATTCACAGGGTTGCTCTTGGCTGCATGGGCAAGCGCGGCATTGTTCCAGCAGGAAACCCTTGCCTTGGTTACAACAGACTCATCTGTATTTACCAGGCTTTCCCCCCATGCTGTCTGCTGCAATACCTCCTCCTTGGTTATGGACTCGCAGTCCTCGTCTGTGGTTAGGTGGAGGCAGCCGGAAAAAAGGATCAGCAGCACCGGGATGGCAAACAGGGCATTTTTCATTTTCTCGCCTCAAAAAGCCAGTTGAATGCATCACGCTTCAGGGCTTTCTTGCATAATGATTTCGCAGAATCTGTTTTAAGGGATTCGGATGCATTCTTTATCCAGTCTTTTACATAGGGGTTTCCCAGGTCCTGGTACTCTTTTGCCTGGAAAACGCACTCAAGCTTGTCTGCATCCTTGACAACCTGCATTATCCTTTTGTCCCTGAATGGCTTTAACAAATCAGTGGAAAAGCCTATGCTGTCTTTTCTTGCTTTTTCTTCATTAAGACTGGAATACCTTTTTGCAACAAGATGGAGGTCCATGGTCAGGGCTTCATGCACATCATGCAGGAGGGCTGCAAGCAGCACCCCCTCCAAATCCTTTATTCCCTCCTCCTTTGCAAGGAAATATGCAATAAGGGCGGTGCGGTAGCTATGCTCAGAAACCGATTCAGGCTTTATGCCAACTGTGCGCCAGCCTGAGCGGTCAACATCCTTCAGCGAGCCTGCCTGATAGAGAAAATCAACTAAGTCCATTCTCACTCCTCCAGGTGCTTGGAAACTATCTTCATCAGTTCCCTTGGTGGGTGCCCCAGTTTTATTAGCTTTGTGTGGCCCCGGATTCCCTTTCCGCTTTCGACACACGTAAGGAGGCCGAGCATTTCTAGGTCATTAAGGTAGCTGCGGTAGCTCCTTGCTGTTTTTGGAGGTTTCCTTAGTTTCTTGCAGAGGGAAGTGTATTCCTCATAGATTTCCCCTGAGAAAAGGTATCCGTCATCTCCGTCATCAAGCCTCGCGTACCTGCTTCCTGAGAGCGAAAGCCTTGCAACTGCATAAAGCACAACCTGGTGGTTTTCAGGTAGCTTGTCGATTGCCTCCCTTACTATATCGAGCTCAACAAGCTCCCTTGCAGCCTTTACTTCTGCATCAGTGAACTTGCCCTTGTCTGCTTCCTCGGCCATTTCTGCTGCCCGGGAAAGTATCTTCAGTGCATACCTCGCATCCCCGGACTCCTGCGCGGCAATTGCTCCGGCAAGATTGATTGCGCCTGAAGTAAAGGACCCTGGCTGGAACCCAAGCTCTGCCCTCTGGTGAAGGATTTTCTGGAGCTGGTTGGCCGTGTAAGGAGGGAAAACCATCTCCCGCTCATACAGGCTGGATTTGCTCCTCGGGTCCAGGTCCTCCTTGAAAAGCAGTTTGTTGGAGATTCCTATTACTGAGAACCCCCCTGCTTCCAGCTCATCATTCGCGCGGGTAATCATATAGAGGAGCTCGTCGAGGTTCTTTACCATATCTATTTCATCAAGGATTATCAGGACCTGCTTTCCGGTGCCTGCCCATTCCAGTAGGCGCTCGTAGATGTGGGGGAGCCCATAACCCTGCTTGTCAAAACCCTCCATCACTGCTTTTGCAACCTTGAGCATTACCCTGTAGGGCTTGTTGTGTATCCTGCAGTTTATGTAAACAATGCGGGCCTTGCCTTCTGCTTTTTCGTCAAATTTCCTGGAAACCTGCTTTACTGAGCAGGTTTTCCCTGTGCCGGTTTTGCCATAAATAAATGTGTTGCGGGGCTTCTTGCCCATGAGCGCCGGGGCAAGGGATGACATGAGTTCCCTTATCTGGTGGTCCCGGAAATGGAGGGTATCCGGGATATAGTGGGGGGAAAGAACATCCCTGTCCTTGAAAATTCTGGATTCTGATATGAATTCATCAAAAGAAGGCATATGCTCAACTCAAGCCTAGATTAGCGGAAATAGTTAATAAAACTATGCTTCCGGTATTCAAATTAATTCAGAGAAGGGATAAGGTATTTAAATTTGCTTATCTAAATAGGCTAACTCTCTAGACAAGGTGTTATAATGGGTATATTTGACAAGATTATGGGCGGAAAAGAGAAGGAAGAAGTCCCTGACCTCGAGCATTATCTCGATTTGGAAGAGGAGGGGGATGCAGTAAACCCACCGGCGGACTTTTATGTAAAGAGGATCGATTTGAGGAATGAGGGTGATGCAAACCTCGCAATGAAGGAGCTTACTGCAAAGAACGTAATCATCCTTAATGTGCACGCACTTTCAAAGCAGCCTAACAGGCTCAAGACAATTATTGGCAAGCTCAAGATGAACTGCGAGAAATCCAATGGGGACATTGCCCTCCTTACCCAGGACCTTGTCATATTGACCCCATCCAAAGTAAAAATCGTGAAGAGCAAAGCAAAGAAGAAGGCCTAGGCCTCTTCTACCCCCTTATTTTATTTAATTTCCCTTGCTCTAAAATGAGTTATGCTTAACGTTACGTTTTTGGGGACAAGCGGGGCGGTTCCCAGCGCATACCGTGCAATGCCGGCGATAGCACTAAAGTATGATAAATTGTTTTTGTGGGACTGTGGAGAAGGCTGCCAGCGGGAAATGATGCGCCGTGGGATTGGGTACGGGGGAGTTGAGGCAGTATTCATTACGCATTTGCACCTTGACCATGTGATGGGGGTATTCGGGTTAATTGAAACCGTCCGCATGAACACAGAAAGGGAGAGGATTACCATATTTGCTCCCAGGGGATTTACTCGGATGCTTGCAGGGATAAGCCCCACAATGGGCTGGGAGCCCTCCTTCCTGGATATCCGTGAGATGCATGAGGGCGAGTTGTACCGGGGAAAGGATTACTCTGTTTCCGCATTCCCTGTAAAGCACCAGAAAAAAGAGGCATTTGGGTTGGTTTTCCAGGAGGATGACAAGAACAAGTTTCATGAGGCAAAGGCAAAAAAGCTTGGTTTGAAGGGGCGGATGTTCAGGGAGATACAGGAGAAAGGAAAGCTGAAAGTTGGGGGGAAAACGGTTAAGCTGGAGGATGTTTCCTGGGTGCGGAAAGGTATGCGGGTGGTGTACTCCGGGGACTCGGCGTATGATGAGGGAGTTGCAAAAATTGCTAAGGGGGCAGATTTATTGATTCATGATTCTACTTTTGGGGAAGATTTAAAGGAAGAGGCTACGATGCGGGGGCATGCAACTGCAAAAGAAGCTGCAAAGATTGCAAAAAAGGCAAAAGTAAAGCAGCTAGTGCTTACGCATATTGGGGCGAGGTATAAGGGGCCTGAGCTGGAAGCTGAAGCGAAAAAGGTCTTTGAGAATTCTGTTTGCGCCAAGGATGGGATGAAGATAGAACTGAAGCCTGAAAAATCTAAATGATTTCCAGCCCCAGCAGGATGCTGTAGATTGAAGACAGGAACAGTATTACAAGGAGGAAGATTATCTCCCTGGGGATTGGCCTGCTTTTTGAGAGCCTTTGCATATAAGAAGAAACCAGGATGAGAAGCAGTACTGAGATTCCTCCTCCAACAATGAGGACGCGGGAATCCCCTCCTAAAGATTTTACAATTAAGGAAGAAACGGAAATGCCTACGCCTACGAGGGAGAGGAGGAAGGAGAATTCAGCTTTTTCTGTTTTCCTGTTCTCTGCCATGTCTTCCAGCCGGTCGTTCATTTTCTTGAGCTCGCGCTTGATGTCGTCTAAGCGCTCTAACTGCTGAACTTCCTGGGACGGGGGCGAAGGCTTCTTTCTAGTCATAATCCTTCATCTTGAGTTCAATGTCTAGCCTTCTTCCGTATTCCTTCTCGCTATACTCGTAATGCAGTGAGAAGAGAGGGTTGTTCAACTTTACTTTTGAGAATTTGGGGGAAGCAGAATACTCCCCGGCTTCTACCTGGTCTGCGAGTTCGCGGAGGAACTTTATCATTTCCTCCTTGCCCATCTTTTTTGAGAATTCATATTCCACAGCATCACCTACTTCTTGGACTTTTCATAGTCCGCAAGGAACTGTGCGATTCCCTTGTCTGTGAGTGGGTGCTTCCACATCTTCTCGATTACTTTTGCGGGGATTGTTGCGATATCTGCTCCGAGCATTGCGGATTCGGTTACGTGGATGGGGTCGCGGACGGATGCAACGATGACCTGGGTCTCGAAATCATAATTGTCAAAGATGTCCATGATTTCCTCAACCAGCTCCATGCCGTCCTTGGAAATATCATCGAGCCTCCCCACGAATGGGGAAACATATGCAGCTCCGGCCTTGGCGGCGAGGAGAGCCTGGGAAGCGGAGAATACAAGCGTAACGTTGGTTGGGATGTTTTTTTGCTTGAGGGTGCGCACTGCCTTGAGCCCTTCCTTAGTCATGGGGACCTTGATTACGATATTGGGCGCCCAGGAAGCAAACTCCTCTGCTTCCTTTACCATGCCTTCCGCATCTTCGGAAATTGCTTCTGCGCTTATGGGGCCGGAAACAATCTTTGCGATTTCAAGGATTACTTCCTTCTGGTCCCTTCCTGACTTCATGATGAGCGAGGGATTGGTTGTAACTCCGTCACATATCCCAAGCTCAACTGCCTTCCTTATCTCTTCAACTTCAGCTGTATCCAGGAAAAACTTCATATTTTTCACCCTTTGTTTTTCTTTACCTCTTCTTTAGCTACTTCTGCAATCCCTTTTGAATCCAATTCATACTTGCCCAGGAGCTCTTTTGCAGAGCCGGACTCGCAGAAGCGGTTGTAGATTCCGTGCCTGCGGAGAACCGCATCATTCCTGAAAGAAGAAAGCACTTCTGCAACTGCACTTCCCAGGCCACCTGAAACCTGGTGCTCCTCTGCAGTTAGTATGAGGCCTGTTTCCTTTGCAAGGGCCTTGATGCGCTCCTCATCTATGGGCTTTATGGAATACATGTCCACTACTGCTGCAGAGATGCCTTCCTTCTCAAGGCCCTCTGCTGCAAGCAGGGACTGGTGGAGCACCGGCCCGTGGGAAAGGATTGCAAGGTCCCTGCCTTCCTTGTAAAGGTTTGAGCCCCCGAGCTCCATTGGGGTTTCAGGAGTGGTTATGATTGGGACTTTTTCCCTGCTTGTGCGCATGTACCCTGGCATATTCTGCTCATAGAGGAGCCATGTTGCTTTCTTGGACTGCTCAAAATCGCAGGGAACAACCACGTTCATGTTCGGGAGGGCGCGCATCAGCGCAAGGTCCTCAAGAATCTGGTGGGAGGCGCCATCCGGGCCAACCGTAATCCCTGTGTGGGATGCATGGATAACTACTGGAACGTTGTTATAGCAGATTGAAACTCGGATTTGCTCCCAGTTCCTCCCTGGGGAAAATTCCCCGAATGCGGAAATAAACGGGCGCTTGCCGCAGGAGGCAATCCCTGCTGCAACCCCTGCCATATTCTGCTCTGCAATCCCCACCTGCACAAAGCGGGAGGGGAATTTTTCCGAGAACCAGTGGGTGCGGGAGGATTCTGAAACATCTGCGGTAAGGGCCCATGCATCCGGGTCCTTTTCCCCGATTTCCACAAGCGCCTTGCCGAAACCGTCACGGGTTCCCTTTTTCTCTTCCGGGTTCCTGTTATATTCTATTGGGGCCATCTGAATCACTCCTCCTCCACCTCGCGCCTGTCCAGCTCGAGTATCTTGTAGGCTTCTGCAGCCTGCTCCTTTGTTGGGGGCTTGCCATGCCACTCTGTAAGGAATTCCATGAATGGGATTCCCTTGCCAGGGATCGTGTGGGCTATTATCATTGTGGGGCGCTCGTAGATTGCCTTGGATTCCTCGCAGGCATCTATGATTTTCTTTATGTTGTGGCCATCCACTTCAATTACATGCCACCCGAACGCGCGATATTTTGCAACTATCGGCTCAAGCGGGTTCACCTCCTCGGTGAAACCATCAATCTGGATGTTGTTGCGGTCCATTATTGCAGTAAGGTTGCCCAGCCTGAACTTATATGCGAGCATTGCTGCCTCCCAGACCTGGCCCTCCTGCTGCTCCCCATCAGAAACTATTGTGTAGACTCTCCAGCGCTTCCGTTCCCTTTTTGCGGCAATTGCCATCCCCACTGCAATGGAGAATCCCTGGCCAAGTGGGCCGGATGAATTCTCGATTCCGGGGAGGGAACCGCGGTGTGGGTGGCCCTGGAGGCGGGAGCCGAGTTTCCTTAGGGTCATGAGTTCTTCCTTCGGGAAATATCCTGCCTCTGCAAGCGCAGCATACATTACCGGGCAGACGTGCCCGTTTGAAAGCACAAGGCGGTCGCGCTCCCCCCATTCCGGGTCCTTGGGGTCATGATAGAGCACATTGAAGTAAAGTGCGGTGAATATATCTGCAAGCCCTATCGAGCCTGCGGAGTGCCCGGATTTTGCCTCTTCAAGCATCTCTATTACATCCTTCCTTATCGAATTGGCGATAAGCTTCAGTTTTTTCAGGTCATTTGTTTTTGGGAATCTCCTTGGCATTTTTAGGCCTCCTCTGCAAGTTTTTTCAGTTTCTTTATTGCCTCGCCCGGCTTGTCTGCACGGAAAATGGTGCTTGCGCTTGCAAGTATATCTGCGCCTGCATGCGCTGCGCGCGGGGCAGTTTCAAAAGTAATCCCTCCATCCACCTCTATCTCGTGGGTGGGGCACTCCTCCCTGAGCCTCTGGATTTTTGGCTCAACCTCCTGGATATATTTCTGGCCGTCAAAGCCCGGGACCACAGACATCACAAGAAAGCGGACTATCCGCTCCTTGTATTGGAGGACCTCTTCAAGAGGGGTGCTTGGGTTCAGGGAAAGCGCCAGCCTCCCGCCTGCGGTTTTTACTGCCTTTTCAATTTCATCAAAATGGGAAGGCGACTTTACTGTTTCAATATGTATCATATGGACATGGGGGCCCGGAAGCTTGAGGATCCACTCTTCAGGTGATTCAACCATCCAGTGGAGGGAATACTCCAGCCCCGGGGGAAGGGGCTTGAGCTCCTCCGGCCCGATTGTTTTGTTCGGGACAAAAATATCGTCCATTATGTCGATGTGCACACCTTTTACATGGGGCTTGACTACGTCTACTTGCTCCAGGAATTGGCTCCTGCTCTTTACAAGAATCGCGGGAAGAATCTCTACTCCCTTCTTTTGGCTAAGCGACATAGTGCCAAACACACCCACCCAGTATTAATGCATACTTAATACAGGGCATTAATTTAAAGGTTCCTTCTTTTGCCTTGAATCATGCTGTTTTTTAAGCACTTATGGACAAAAGGGATTCTGGGAGAGCCCAATGCTTAATTATGCAAAACTCAGGGAGATGCAGCGTTCTGAAATATCAACCAGCGAGCTTTGCATAGTGGAAGAGGACTTCTATTCCCTGCTTAAAAGCTTCCTGGACGAGAAAAAAGAAGAGGCGATGGGCTCCCAGAACCTGCTTGTAATCAAGGAATACGAAAACCTGCGCAAGATTGCAAGGGCAATCGTGAACAAGAGGAACGAGAAGCTTGTGCTGCTTGCGCTCCGGGGGAAGCGGGAAACTACCGGGATGACAAAGGAGGAGGCGGATTTCCTTGGGCACCTCTCCAGGGCAATGGAGGCAAATGAAGCCCAATTGTCCTTTATTTTCGAGGAGGGAAACGGGAGTGGTAAAAAGGATAATATTAAAAGACTTAGGCTACTCAAAGATATTAGCCCGTACAAAGGCTTAGACGATAGAGTATATGGGCCTTTCAAGGCGGGCGAAGAAGCGGATTTGCCAGCTGATGAAGCACAGTGGCTTCTCAAGGAAAAGATGGCAGAGCTGCTTGCATAAAAAAAGAAGGTGTTTTCTTATGAAATTTCCAAAGGAGATTAACGCATACTGCCCGCACTGCCGGAAACATGTAAAGATGAAGGTAAAGATCGCGAGCAAGGGAAAGGCCAGGACTACTGCCATCGGCAACCGCAAGCACGAGCGCTCCCTCCTGGGGCACGGTGGAAAAAGGGCCGGTGAAAAGAGCGTGAAAAAGCAGGGAAAGAGGCAGAAGCTCATGCTTACCTGCCCGGAGTGCAGCAAAAAGACACCCCGCGTTCTTAGGGGCCGGACCAAGAAGAAGGTGGAAATACAGAGGTAATTTTTATGGCAAGCAAATTCCTAGTTGTAAAATGCGAGTGCGGAAATGAGCAGAATGTATTCAGCCATGCATCCAGCCCTGTAGACTGCAAGGTCTGCGGGAAGAGGCTTGCCTCCCCATCAGGAGGTAAAGTCATCATAACCAATGGAACGGTTGTGAAGGAGCTGGAGGAGTGAAATGGCCCAAAAATATCCTGAAAAGGATGAATTGGTTCTTGCAACAGTAACAAAGATTATGCCCTATGGGGCATTCCTGACCCTGAAGGAATATGAGGGCGTAGAGGCTTTCATGCATATCTCTGAAGTTGCGCCCCGCTGGATAAAGAATATCCATGAATTCCTTTCTGTGAACCAGACGCATGTGGTGAGGGTGCACCGGATTGATCTGGAAAAAGGGCAGGTGGATGTTTCGCTGAAGAGGGTGAATGAAGAAGAGAAAAAGCGCAAGCTTGAGAAGGTAAAGAGGCATACGCGTGCAAAGAAGCTGCTGGGGGTTGCAATAAAGAATGCAAAATCCAGGAAGCCTCCGGAAAAGCTGGAGGCGGAGATTCTTGCGCAATACGAAACGCTCTATGATTTCCTGGAGGATGTGAGGGACGAAGGGGAAAAGGCATTTGAAGGTATAGATGTGAAGGGGGGGCTCCATGACGAGATTGTGGAGATAGTAAAAAAATCCGTAAAAAAACCTGTTATTGAAGTAAGCAGATTATTGTTTGTGAAATGCTACGAGCCTGATGGAGTAGAAGTGATAAAAAGCTCCCTTGGGAAGGTCAATGCGCATTACCTTGGCCCTGGGAAATACAGGGTAAAGCTTACTGCTGAGGATTACAAAACTGCAAACAAGAAGATGGATAAGCTGGTTAAATCCGTGGAAAAGGGGCTTGCCGGAAAGGACTGCGAATTTTCTTCTGAGGAAGAGAAATGAAAAGGATGATGAAATGCGTTTCCTGTGGGGAGTATAGCCTCAAGGAAGAGCATTGCGAGGAGAAAACAATTCCTGCGCACCCACCCAAATATAACCCTAACGATAGATATGCAGATTACCGCAGGAAAGAAAAGGGGATTTCTGATGGATAGGACAATCATAAATGAGAAGAAAAAAGTTTCGCTAGAGAACCCTGTAATGGTTACGGGGCTGCCCGGGATTGGGCTGGTTGGGCAGGTTGCCGCCAAATACATCATCAAGAAGCTTAAAGGGGAAAAAATTGCTGATGTTTATTCTCCGCACTTTCCGCACCAGGTACTTATGAGCAAAAAGGGGGGGATGCGTCTTTTGAAGAACACTGTTTACCTTGTAAAGGCGAAAAAACGGGACCTGCTTGTGGTGATTGGGGACGTGCAGGCAGTTTCCAGTGTTGGCCAGTATGAAGTTGCTGACAAAATCCTGGACTACATGGAGGAAAAGGGGGTGAAGCTCATTATTACAATTGGGGGATACAGCACTGGAAAAGTTGAAAAGAGCCGGAGGGTATTCGGCTCCGCGAACAACAAGAAGCTCAAAAAAGATTATGAGAAAAAAGGAATTGTGTTCGGGGAAACGCGTGGCTCGATTGTGGGGGTTGCAGGGTTACTTCCCGGGCTTGCGAAGCTTCGGAAGCTGGATGGGATTTGCATAATGGGCGAAACCCATGGGAGCTACGTGGACCACACTTCTGCAAAGAACGTGGTTGAAAAACTTTCTGAGCTGCTGGAATTCGAGATAGAGATTTCCGAGCTTGAGAAAGAAGCCCATACTCGCGAGAAGGTCATCAAGAAAATCGAGAAGGAAGTAGAGCACCAGATGGCCGGGGCCAAAAAAGACATCACTTATATTCGATAAGGTGTTAAAATGAAAGGACAGGTATCCGCTGAGATGCTAATACTCCTTGCGGTGGTTATTGCGATTGTTGCAATTGCCGCAGTGTATCTTATGGATTTGGGAAAAAGTGCAGGAGAGCAGGTCCAGGAGCAGGGCAGCGATGTGCTTTCGGATGTAGATGAGCTTTCCAAGGGGGATGCTGGGGATCCCTGTGTGGACGGGGAGGACTGCAAATCCGGAAGCTGCCCTGACAATAGATGCTCATGAAAGGGCAGGTAACTGTTGAGTATCTACTTCTCTTTTCTGTAGGCTTAGTGCTGATTGCTTTTGCGGTTGGGGCCCTTGTTGTTATTCGGGATGCTGAAGCGTCCCTTACTTCGCTTGAGAAGGCGGAAATTGCTGTTTCTAGCTTGAAATATGCCGGAGATGAGGCTTGCGCTTTAGGAGACGGGAATTCCCGGGTTGTTGAGCTTGGATGGGAAGTTGAGCTGGGGTGCTCCGGGGATGTTTTGAAAGCTACTGTGGGGGAGCAGGGGGCTGTTGCTTCGCTTGAGCATTGCGATGTTTCCTGCTATGGGAGCGGGCATACTTTTACTGTGAGCAATGAGTACGGAAAAGTCAGGGTGGAGGAAGGAGGCTAACTTTTTGATTCTATCCAGAATGTGAGGTCAGGGTGGACCTTTTGTATTTCTTCAAGCATCCCGTTTGCGATTTCCCTTATTGTGAAGTGGGCCCAGGGGGTTGAGCGTAGCCTGATGAAATGGTTGAGCTCCCTCAGGTTCAGGGTGGCGAGGCAGCGGCGGTAGTGTGCGTTTGTTACTATGTATCCTGCTGCGTAGGGGAAATCCTTTTCCATGTCCTTGAAGGCTTCTGTAGCCTTTTCTAATGCTGCCGTATATTCTGAATCTAGGCCGGCTTTTTTGATGTCTTCCGGGATGTGGTAGCCTAAATGGACCGTGGGGTTCTGGGTTGTAAGGGTGAGCATGCGGTGCCTCTTGAATTCTGCATATGCACCCTGATCCATTACTAAATCGAAAGTGTAGTAGGCGTGCTCGAATTCGCGCATTGGGGGCTCCTTGGAGAGCTTTTCCAGGGCCTTCTGGACTGTGGATTTGCGCTCTTCCTGGCTCATGGATTTGGCGCGGGATTCCGCATCTTTGAAGGAGAGATTTGAGTATTTGTATAGGAAGGAAGCAACTATCTTTTCGAGTGCATCCTTTTCGTATGCAACTAGTTCTACTTTCTTTTCAAAACCGCTTCTTTGGTTCCAGAGCTCTGAGTGGAACTGGATTCCGGTTTCCTCCAGATAGGTGCTGGGAATGGGGTTGCCTGTGAGTGTGGGGAGCACTTCGCGCGAGGACGCTTCCATTTCTTTTCCTATCTCCCGGACTTCTGAGAGCGGGGAGGAGAGCATCTTGGTAAGCGCGTGCATAAGCGTGCGGGAATTGAAAGTTATTCCTACGTTTGCAAGGGTGGCGTTGGGGAGGAGGAAGCGTGCGTTATCCAGGGCCTTGAGCTTGAGATTTGATTCGTAGCGCTTTTCGGATTCATCTTCCTTCTTGGGGATTTGCTTGCGGTAATACTCCATCATGGAGGAGAGCATGGAATCATAGGTGGAGAAAAGGAGGTCGATTGTTTCCTTGTAAATATCTTCGTAGCGGGTTCCCCTGAGTTCCTTAGGGAAATGCACGTGCTCCTTGTCCAGTTCCTGGTAGCGGGTGGATTTTTCAGTATATGCTCCCAGGCGGTTGGATTCTATGCATTCCACTGAAAGGCGGGAGATGTTTTCTGCAGCGAGGTGGAGGGAGGCGTGCTCTGCAACGCTCCCGTGCCCGAATTTGAGTACCCAAGTCTCATGGAATTTCTTTGTGGACTCCGGGTCCAGCCCGGAGATTATTTTGTCAAAGGGCTCTGGGCTCCTGCTGGTTTTTGCAAAAGCAACCGAAACCATTTCTTCTGGATAGCCCTTAATTGGATAAATGCGCCTCTTAGCCATTAGAATACACCCGCACAGGAAACAGATTTGTATAGCGGGATTTAAAAGAATGGAGGATTGCTACGCTTTTACGAGGAAATCCTTGGGGGTTTTCCCCTGCGGGAAAAAGAACCCTGTGGGGGCACGGATGGGAAGGTCGATTTCGTTTGCAACCCTCATTAACTCTACAATTATTATGGGCTGGTCGGTTTCCAGAAGATAATAGTCCCCAAAAGCTGAGCCTTCTTTCTTGAGCTCAAACTTGTGCTTCTGGATCATTCCGGAAACCTTTACCTTTATTTCCGCATATCCCTGCTTTATTACCTTCTTATCCATTGGTGGGGTGTGTGGGGGGAAACTCTTTTAATAGTAAGGTTGTTCGGGGGAAACCGAAGCAAGGGTGCAATATTTAAAGGGATTAATTGCGTGTGGGGGTTATGTGCAGGAACAAGGTTTTTGCGGTTTTGCTTTTGATTATCGGGATTTCCAATGCAATCTGGATAAATGTTAATTCAGAATATTCACCAGGGGAAACAATAAGTTTCAGCGTGAGCGATGCAGAAGGCACTCTGGTTGTAGACGTGGCAGACTCAGAAGGGAAAAATGTTTTCCACGAGGTGCGGACAGTAGAGATGCAGGGCGAGGAGCCTTACTATTATTCATACGAAACATTCGAGCTGGAGCTCCCCGCAGGGGAATACACAATAACTGCAAAAGATGACGTGGGAAACGAGGGAACCGCAGAATTCAGGGTTAGCTCAATCGGGATCATGGCTGTAATCGGGCCTGAGGGGGAGGGGGCATTCCTGCACAAGGAAGACGGAAGCGCGATTGAGGGAGGTAAGATAGTCCTTACTTACAACAACTCAGGAGAAATTGAAACTGAAGAAATATTTTCCGGGGTTGGGGGCGCCTTTGCCTTTGAAACAAGCGGGCTGCAAAGCATCCTGGGAGAATATGACGGGGAGAGCGCAGAGATTGAGGTTTATGGGGGAGGATATTCCCCTGAGCCATACCTGGACTACTGGTGGACAGGGGAATACTACACAAGCTACGTATTCAGCGACAAAGAGATTTATCAGCCTGGGGAAACTGTGCATCTCTCCTCGATAATATTCAAGGAGAATGCAACTGCATATGAGAGTGTGCTGGGGAGCTTCGATGTTGAGATAAGGGACCCGGACTACAATGTGGTCTATTCCAAGCCCATAGGGGCAGTAAACTCTAGGGTAAGCATTGACTTCCCGCTGGGAGAGGAGGCAGCGCTTGGATGGTACTCTGTAAACATAAAGAGGAACGAAAGCTATGCGGGCTGGTACAATTTTGAGGTGCAGGAGTATAAGAGGCCGGAGATTGATGTGCAGCTTAGCCCGCGGGAAGAAGCATTCACCGTAAATGAAACTATTTATGTTGATGTTTACACTGAATATTATTTCGGCGGGGCTGCGGATGCAGAAGTAAAGTTTGAGATATTCAGGGGGCCGCATTATGTGCCTTATTACAGGTATGGGTATTGCTGCCCATGGTGGCAGGAGGAGCTGGTTGCAGAGGGGATTGTCTATAGCCAAAATGGAGAGGGAACAATTGAGTGGAACGGAACCAATGCAACTGGGGACTATAGGATAAAGGTATCAGTTACGGATGAAAGCGAGATTGTAAGTGAAGAAGAAGCAACCGTGTCCGTGCTTGAGGAAGTGAACCTGCAGGTGCTTGTCCCCACAATGGAAGCAAACCAGAGCAGCACAATTACGCTTCTTTCATATAATGAGGATGATGAAGCGCTGGACGTTTCCGGAGAAATCAGGATATACAAAAGCGGAGACTACTGGCACATCTACACTGAAGAAGGGGAGAAAAATGAAAGCATTGAGCCGGTGTTCGAGCAGAATTTCAGCACAGTGGAGGGGAAACATAGTTTTGGATTTGTACCCGGGGAAGTGGGGAGCTATTACCTGGTTGCAGAAGCTGCAGGGGCACGGCTGCAGCAGTACTTCCACGTATCAGAATACTCCTGGTGGAGCTGGAACTACCTGGAAGTGGAGCTTGACAAGACAGAGTATTCTGCCGGGGAAAACATAGGAGCTACGGTTACCTCCCCTGTAAGCGGGAGGCTCCTTGTTGCATCCATGGGGAGTGTGCCAAGCATTGAGTTCTATTCGGTTGAGGCAGGGGTTAATGAGCTGGAGATGGAAGCGGCTGAGACCAGCAACCTGCGCTTCTACGTAATTGAAGGCGGGGAAAAATACGGCGGATATGGGAACTACATGGTAAGGGGTGCGGATTGGGTCGAGGTTGAGATAGAGCATGGCCCGGTTTATGGGCCAAGGGACATCGCAAGGATTGTGATTAACGCGGAAAAAGCAGGCTCCAGGAGCAATGCGGCTGCATCCATCGCAATAGTGGACCAGGCAATAATCGACCTTTCGGGTGCGGAATGGAAGGATGTGTATAAATATTTCTACGGGCGGCCCCAGGAGAACTATGAAGTGAAGTTCAGCTGGGACGGACCCGTATTCTGGAGGACAGGGGGCATGGAAGATGGTTTGGTTTATACTGATGCCATGGCTGAGGAAACTGCAATGCCAGCTCCTGGGGAGGCTGGGGAAAAGGGGAGGGAAGAGATTGAGGTAAGGGAGAAATTTATAGAAACCTCCCTATGGGTTCCCTACATAATCCTGGAAAACGGGAAAAAAGAGGTGCTCTGGCACGTCCCGGATACGCTTACAACCTGGAACATCACGGTGGTTGCAAATGAGGGGGCTGCAGTAGGCATGGGCAGCAGCTCGGTGCTGGTTACCAAGGAGGTGATTGGGAGGATGAGTCCTCCTGCAGGGCTTGTTGCGGATGATGCTGCAGCAATCCCGGCCACTGTTTTAAATTATGGGGAGGAAGCTGCCACCTTCAAGATTACAATGGAGAGCAGCCCGAACATCTGGGTGCTGGGGAGCCCTGTGAGGCACGTGAACCTGGGAAGCGGGGAATCCTACACACTTTACCTGCCTGTGAAGGCGATGGAAGCCGGGGAAGGAAACCTCACTCTTTATGTGGAAGGCGGGGAAGGAGATGCAGTAATGCTCCCGATTGAAGTGCAGGCGCTCGGGGTAAAAGTAACTGAAGTGGACTCGGGGATTGTGAATGGAAATTCAGGAAAGCTGGGGTATGATGCTCCGGAAGGGGCAGATGTTACGCTTTTGCTGCACTCTTCAATTCTTTCATCTGCATTTGAGAGCCTGGACTATCTTGTAAGCTACCCATATGGATGCATAGAGCAAACCATGAGCGGATTCCTCCCAAATATTGTGCTTGTTTATGCGCTGGATGAGCTGGACATTGGGTATGAAGGGAAAGAGAACATAACTGCGCTGATTGATGAGGGGCTTGCAAGGATTTACGAGCACCAGAACCCGGATGGGAGCTGGGGCTGGTTCAGGGGGCAGGATGAAAGAATCAGTGCATACGTTATGGATGGGCTGAGAGTTGCAAAGAATGCAGGGGTTAGCGTGGATGAGGAAGTTTACGGTTCCGGGCTTGATTGGCTCAAGGGGGCAGAGAGCCCCTATGCATTGTTTGTGCTGAACCGTATAGACTCATCGCTTGTAGCCAGTTACTCAAAAGACTCCTTTGGGGCGCTTGCTGAGTGCGGCGATGGGGAATGCAGCAGGCTTGTTTCAATGCTGGAATGCTCAGGGAACTACTGCAGCCTTGAGTATGGGGAAGGGAACAGGTGGTACCATACTGAAACCGAGCTTACATCTTATGCAGTTGAAGCGCTTGTGAAAAACGGGGAGATGGAATATGCGCAGAAATGCGTGAACTGGCTCATGCTGCACAAAAAAGGAGGAAGATACTGGACAAGCACAAAAGACACTGCAAGGAGCGTTCTGGCGCTTGTGGAATACGCAAAGGCCACTGGGGAAATGCGCTCGGATTATGTTGTTTCTGTGCGCTTGGACGGGGAAGAAGTTTATGCAAATAGGATGGGGCATGAGAGCGTGGAAAGCGAAGAGATTTTCCTTCCTGCAGGAAAGCATGAAATTGATATTAGTAAGGATGGGTTTGGGCCTCTTTATTACACCCTTGCTGAAGTTTACTTTACGGATGAAATCCCTGAAGGGGAAATTGCAGTAGAAAGAGAATACGATAAAACCGTTGCAAAGGTAGGGGATGAGATTGAGGTCGCCCTGAAGATAAACGGAACAGGGGAATACATTGCAGTTGAAGACCCAATCCCAATGGGGACGGAGATTGTCCAGGAAGGAGACAGATACTGGTGGTATTATGGGGGCTACAGGATGGAGGCAAGGGAAGACAAGGCAGTCTTTTTCTTTGACAGGCTGGAGGATACGGAGATTACTTATAAGCTGAGGGTCACCCATAAAGGCGACTTCACTGCGCTGCCCACGCATGCATATGATATGTATTCCCCTGAGGTGGAAGGGTACTCCGGTTTCGAACATTTCACATTCTATGAGAAGGCATATATCGAACCGTACGTAACAGAATACAACACGACCCTGAGGATATGGTGGGACGGCCCTGGGCCTGCAACTCTGAAAGTGAACATGGATGGAGAAGAGAGTGAGTATGAAGTTGTTCCAGGAGAGAATGAGATAGTCGTAGGGGGAACCGGCCAGATAGAGTATTCTTTTGAATCCGAAGAAGAGTACTTTGAGGCAGAACTGGGAGAGGAGGAAGCGGAAGAGCCTGACGCCGGAAATGGGGGGGAAGGATGGATTGCAATGGCTGCGGTTGGCATTGCGTTTGCTGCGGTCCTTATTTACTTATGGAAAAAATAAATTAGCTGACCGCAAATTTTATTTTTTTCCTGCTTTTCTGCACAATTATTTTTTCCCCTTTCTTTACGTTCAGGAGCTTCCCGCCGTCCAGTATGAGGTGGGCAGGATTGTAAGCCTTCAAGATTATTTTGTGGGATGGGGAAACAACAACCGGGTCAAAAAGCCTCTTATCAGGGGCAATTGGGACAATATTGAAAAGTTCGAGCGTTGGCTCGATTACTGGGCCTCCCGCGGCATAGGCATATGCAGTTGATCCGGTGGGGGTTGAGATGACTGCCCCATCTGCATCAAAGCAGTATTCGTCTTTGTCAATTTCCACAGAAACAGTGAGCATTTCATGGCGCTGGGAGAGAAGGGCAACGTCATTTATTGTGGCGTATTTCTTTTTCCTGAATTTCACCTCCATGAGCATTCTTTCTTCATATTTTGGCTTTGAGACAAAATCTCCCAGGCATTCTTTCCAGTTTTCGCATGTGCATTGGCATACGAAACTCTTGGGGCTCCCTATACCGAATATGGCCCCTTCGAGCTCATCTTTGTGGTAAAGGATTGTGCCGTCCCCCCCTATCACTATCGTGAAATCCGGCTTCTTTTTTACTACTTTTACGCCTTTTTCTTTGAGGAAGTCTTTTACTTCCGAAGAAGCCTTTATTGCCCATTTTTTGGTTTTGTTCCAGATGATCTTCGCCTTCATCCTATCACCGTTACAATAGAGGAATGGGTGAAAGAACGCTTAAAAGCCTATATCCTGGAAAGGATGGCATGGGTTTTGTACTTCCTGGTAAACGGCTTTATGTATGCAAGGAACTTTGCAGGGCGGGTGAAAAAAATGAGCTTGCCCCGCCTTACCGGGTTGAACCCAAGGCGGTAAAGAAGCATCTCATCTTTCTGGGTGCACTTTGACAGGGAAACTTTCCCGTCTGCTGAAATCCTGCCCACCGCATCAAAAAGTCCTGCAAGGAAATTTGCGCTGTACTCGTTCTTGTACTTGAATCTTTCCAGCTCATCATCGATTATTTTCTGGAAGAACTTCCTGTAGGAGGTATGATAGAAATATACTGAGCTTTTTTCAGGTTCAAGTGGGTCTTGCTCCTCCATGGGTTTTTCTTCATCGGATTCTTCGGGTTCTTTTGGGCTTGAGGCGAGAAGCTTGGTAGACTCGGTAAGGCCTGCATCCAGAACAGCTTTTGTGAATATGGAAAGGTGCTCCTCGCCCCCGTAAACCCCTATCCCCTCCCTTGTACGGGTTTCCTTCCAGAGCCCTATAATGTATGAAAGTTCAGGTGTGAGCTTCAGTTTCATCTGTTTTCACGCTCTGCGGCTTTTCTGCTGTGTTTTCTTTTTTTCAGGAAGAGAGATTGTTTTTGTTTTCATCTTTTTTTCAGGGACGAACTCGAACTTTGTTTTTTCTTCCCTGTGGATGGATTCCGCAATTTCTGAAACCAGGAGGTCGTCCTCGTCGGTTTCAACATTGTGCTTGAATTTTGCCTCTGCCTTCTTTGGCATATTGGCGCGCTCAAAGATTACTGCAAGGTCCTTCTTCTCCTTTTCTGTGAACGGTTTCTTGCCTTCAATAATCCTTTCGTTGGCTGTTTCCAGGATTTTTGAGAGCCGTGTTGTATCCCGCTTTGATGCGCCACCCGCCTTAAGGGCAGAAAGCAGGCCTGCCGCAAGTATGGTGTTCCTTTTCTTTACCCTTGTAAAGAGCCTTTTCAGGATTCCGACTTCTTTCTTGCTGAGCTTTCCCTTCACTGCATCAAGCACCTTTTTGGTGAATGCGGCAAAATCGACCAACGCCATGGATTGGTTTCGGCTTCTTATATTTTTAAAGGTTGCTAATTCCCTGTTTGGCGAAGCACGCTTTAAAAAAGTGTTGGGGCTAAATGTGAGTTGCACATTCTGTGCCTTATAATGGGCCCATAGCTCAGGCTGGTTAGAGCGACGGTCTTATATGGCCACCTCTAATACAATGGTCTAGGACAGCCGTAGGTCAGGGGTTCAAATCCCCTTGGGCCCATTTTCTTATTTTGGTCTCCCGTTTCGGGTTCTGAGAAACCTCTGTGTGATCTATAATCACATCTCTTCAGGCAAGCTGAAGATTCGGTTTCTTCTCGTGAACTAAGTTCACGATTCCGGTTTCCGGTTTTTACTTCTGCAAAATTAGGTTTGGAATTAGCAGTTTTGCTGGTCTTTTTTGAGGTGTCAGACTGGGCACAGTTTGACAGCTGCATTCCGCCATAACTTAAGCCGATTCGCGGAATGCTCAATTTCAAATATCTCGGGTTTTGGGCCCTGCAGTTTTTGAAATCTGGCATATTCTTCACCATTTTTGGAATGGGATTTCTGTGATATTTATATGTTTGGAGAGTTTGTTTCCACTGGCAAGCTCCGCTAGGTGTGTGCCGAAATGGCTGAGCTGCGTCAGGTTTCGACCAGCCCTTTACCGGAAACCGGGAACGATTAACCGGCCTGGCCAGCCTGCGGATTGCCTGTGAAACTTCCTAGCCTACACTAGTCATCGACCTCCTCTATTGCACTTTTCAGCTTGCAGAGCATTGAGCGGATGCGCACCAATGCGTTCATGAAATTAAGGTGTTCTCGCTGGGGGATTATCTTGAGCGAGTGGCACAAATCGAGCCAGAACTCCGACTCGTTTGCCTCGCCTATACAGATTACCAGCTTCTGCCTCTGGGCTTTTCTGGAATCGTAAGCACCCATCTCTGCCAGATTAGCGCAGATGGAAGACGCAGAAGCTAAGAGTTGCTCTTTTGCCCCCCTGCTCATCTGCTTGTCTTCCATGAACTCGAAAATGTCCTTTGAAAGGCGGAAAGCCTCTTCATACACTTTCAGGTTCTTGAAATTCTGCACACTTACCACCTGCCCATGTCGCGAGCCCAGTCCTCATCTGCCCTTTTCCTTTCATCCCATTCCGGTTGTTTTTCTTCCATTTTTCATCACCTTCTCCTTCCCCGGCTACTCTTTGGGGAAGTTTTAAGCGAGCTTCACTCCGAAGCCCGCAAGTTCCATTTAAAGGGCTGAAAGGAGTGAAGCGAGCAAAACTTCCCCTACAAAAAGACTAGGCTGCTCGTTCGGTGCGAGCCATTATTCGTTTAGGTGAAAACCGGCCTCGGAGCGGAGGCGAAAATGCACATTAATGCTTTCGGTGCGGAAGCACCGAACTCTGCTTGAGCATTAAGTGCTTTTCTGCTGGAGCGGAGAGGAAAACGATTAAAGCGAGCACGCCGGAAGGCGAGAACGAGCAGCCTTTTTGCTACCCCTTAAAATCAAAAGCTTCAGCAAAAGCAGATGCAACCTTCATCCGCAGATTATAAGTATTGGCGAATTCCGCGTACGCAAGCCAGCCATCCAGGCTCTGGGAGATTTTTTCTTTTTCTACGTTTCCGGCTTGGTGCTTTTGCTTGAACTTTTCCAGGCGCTTCCACACTCTTTTTGCGTTGCTTTTCTTTAGGAGCCTGTAATGATAAAAAACACGGAAACCAAGCAGGGTTATTCCATTCCTAACGGGAACTATCTTGGATTTGTCAGGGTGAAGCTCAACTTCCAGGTTGCCTTTCAAAAATCTGTCTATTTCGCGTTGCCATTTTTCAAGAACAGTTTTATCCGTATGCAGAATTACAAAATCATCAACGTAACGCAGATAGTATTCTGCTTTTAGAGTGTGTTTTACAAAATAATCAAGCTCGTTCAAATATACGTTCGCAAAGAACTGGGAGGTCAGGTTGCCCAAGGGCATTCCCTTACCGGGGGATTTGGTTTTGTGATTGCTGAGGATTTGCTTTATCAACCAGATTACTCTGGGATCGCTTATTTTTCTCCTGATTATTTCCAAGAGGATCGCATGGTCGATGTTATCAAAGTACTGTTTGATGTCTGCCTTCAGCACATAACATCTGGCGCTGCGCAAAACGCAATTTCCCCCCCCATTCCGAATTTTGTGCCATTTGAAGAAACCTTGCGCATGAATTTCTCAAATCTTCTTATGGCGGAATGGGTGCCTTTCCCTTTCTGGTTTGCAAAGGAATCATGGATGAAGCGCTTCTCGAAAATCGGACCTATTATGTTGCATAAAGCGTGATGGACAATGCGGTCTCGGAAGTGGGAGGCTGAAATCCTTCTGGTTTTTGGGTCCCGCACAGTGAAGGTTGTTAGCGGGCTGGGAGAATAGGTAAATGTTTCGAGTTCGTGTTTCAATTGATTTAAGTTTTCTTTCAAGTTAGATTCGAAATCTATTACATAATGCTTCGTGGTTTTCTTCTTCCTTGCTTTCCTGAAGGCGAGTTCCAGATTTTCATATGAGCAGAGTTGCGGGTAAAGGTTTCTGTACGTTTTCATGGGACTCCCTAAATAAATGTCCAAGATGCAAGCCAAGGTCATTTCGATACGGTTGGAAGGCCTGTTGTTGAGGTTGGCGTTGCGCCTGTTGTTGTCGTTGTAGTTGTTGTTGTAGTCGCGGGCAACAGGGCCCCAAGAGTAACCCGCCTGCTTAAAACGGCACGGGATGCCCGGAAACCGGAGAATCCTGTGCCGGCACCGCGGCTTTACTGTTTCGGCTGGTATAGCTTACTAAGTATCGCCGCTGAATTTCATGTCTGGCTTGCTCAAACAAGCTTCCAGCTCTGCAGGCGGATGTGTGGCCCAGGCTTGCACCTAGGAATAGAAAAAGAAAAGATTATTCTTTTATTCTTAGTGATTCCACGAGCCTTGCCAGGGGTTCCAGCTTTTCTTCCCGGACAGTCTGCACAAGCTCCTCAAGGCTTGATTTTGCATTGCCTACCAATGCCCTGAGCTCTTCTGCTGTGACTCCTTTTACAAGGGCTCCGCTTTCATCTGGTGTGTTTTCAACCTGCGCAATTTCTGGCGCTCCCCCTTCGGGGGACTCAACTACCACCCCGAAACGGCCGGAAGGCCTGCTGTAGAGGACGGCGTCGCGCCCGACGTCGCCGTAGCCGTTGACGTAGCCGCGGGCAACAGGGCCCACCCTGCTGTCAACTCTCCAAAGGTACCTTGCCTTCTCATCTGAAGAGCTTACTTCTTTTCCAGTAGGAATGTCAAACTGCTCATCACCAAAGTGCCAGCCGTCTTCTTTTGGAAAGTGCGTAAGACCAACAACTTCTGAAGCTTCAACTACAAGGTTCTTCCCATCCGGAACCAAGGTGAAATTAGGGTGTTCCACTACAAGAATCATGTTTTTCTCATTTCTGTATTGCTCTGGAACCGGGAATACGTATTTCTGTCCGTCTTCCGGATCGGTGTATTCGACGAATTTGCCGAGTTTCTTTCCGGGCTCTGTATATCCGGTCATTGTGCCGGTCCAGCAAGTAAATGCTTCCCTCATGCTTTTCCACTCGTCTGTTTCAACAAGGGCTTTGGTCATTCTTTTGTTTGGGGCGAGAACGAGGTTTCTTTCATCTGCAAGCTCAAGTGCTTTCCTGTAAGAAACTCCATCTGCTTTTTTGACTAG
>WJMK01000031.1 GCA_014727975.1 Microcaldota archaeon
CCTCCTATGACTATTCCTGCTGCAAATGCTGTTCCGTCATTTGTAATGTTATATCCATTGCAGCTGAAAGTTACATCGTCTGATTTTATTACAACGCATGCATCGGATAGGCCTCCTGCCGAGGGGTTATTCGGTGCGCCTGATACGCTTTCGTTCAGCTCGTATTTTCCTGGGCCATATATTACCTTACAGCTGCCTACTTCACTTGCAATTGTGAGGTAGTTGCTGCATGCCTTGTCCCCTGTTTCAGTTTCATTTGTAGGATAAAGGCAAGCCCTCCAGTCATCGCCCTCCTCAGTTTCCTGGGAAACAATCTTGTCATATTCCTTGTTGTAGAGGGCAGATACCTGCTGGGCAGAAAGTGTGCGGTTGAAAAGCTGCAACTCATCAATGCTACCGTTGAAGTATCTGGTGCTTCCCCTGTTTAGCCCAACTTTGTATACATAAAACTTTACATCTGTTGCCTGGGTTGAGGTGTTGGTCTGTGACCCATCTATGTATAGGCGATGGGTGGAGCCTTCCTTGGTCCATACAAGATGCTGCCAGCTCGTGGTTGCTGCACCAAACTGGAGCAGGAAATCCTGGTGCCGCAACCTCCAGTTCCCTGAGCCGTCTAGCTCAATCTGGAAGCTGTCTACGGCTGATGAATCCGCGGTTGAGAATACAGAGCTATAAAGCTGCTGGTTTGTATTGGCTGCCTTGGCCCAGAGGGAAATAGAAAAGTCTGAAACAGTATAATCTGTAATGTCTGTTTTGAGATACTGCCCTGAAGTTGTGCCTTCTCCGTTGAAATGGTATGTCCCGTCACCTAGCACTCCTGATTTCGTAGGATGTCCAAATACTGCGAATTCCGCAATATTCAGGTATTCTCCCCCGCCTGCAGTATCATAGACACGCACATACCTTGCCGCAACCGGGTCAAAATCCGTCCCGTCAAATGTAATGTCAGGGCTTGTTTCCGAAGTTTCAGAGATGATTGTGCGGGTGTCTGAAACAAAATTGTCATTGGAAACCTGGATGTCATAGTTTGCAGGCCTTGAACCAAACCCGCTTCTCTTTATCATGCGGATTTTGTCTATCCTGTATTCTTCACCTAGATCAACCTTCCACCATTCATTTGGGTCATTTTGGGTGTGCTGGAAAGTAGATGTGTCCCCATCAACCGCCATTGAGGCAACATATGGGCTGGCGGTGCTGCTCTGGGAAGCGGTTTTCTGGTATGAGTTGTTTTCCTGGTTATAAGTGGTAAGATCATTTCCAAATGAAGAGAAATCCTCGGCAGTGCTGGAGCTGGTGTCACCGCTGAACGGGAGATTCAGCAGTACAAGGGGTTCATAATCCAGGTACCAGTTTACTGTGGCATTGTCAAAATCATTCTTCAAGTCATAGGAAACCGTAAGGTTGTCCGAATCCAGGTTCTGCCCGGAAGGGATTGCAACAAGGCTTATGTTTTCAAGCCCTGCGACATCATGTATGAAATCGAACTCAAGGTATGCATCTTCTGGCCCAGCGACCCTGAAGTCAAATGTGTCAACCGGGCCCGGGAGGTTTTTCACATTTATATATACCGCATCTCCCGCGGGATTGAACTGGCCGGAACTTCCCACCCAGGTATCCGTGCCTGCGATATAAATATCAAAAGTTGCTCCCCCGGTGCTGCGCAGGTAGGCATCGATTATCCTCCCGTTTGTGAGGTTGTGCTCGAAGCTTGCGCGCACATAATGGGAGGAGTTTATCGGCTCGGACCAGTTACCATCAAGATAATAGACTTCGTTTGTAATGTCTGAGATGAAAGTGTAATTGGAATCCAGGTGCTCAACCATGCTCACGTTTATCTCGCCTATGGAATAATTGGAGAAACCGGAAACATACATTGTTGCAATCCCGGTGGAGGGATTATAGTGGAAATTGCTGCAATAAGGCTCTTCGCAGGGCTCCCCGTTGCGCATCGGGTAGGGGTTCCTGAATCCATAGAGCTGGGTGAAAACTATTGTTGCTGGAGAATCGAATTCAGGGTATTCCCTGGAATCCACACCGATATGGTTGGGCTCGATAACAATTACATTGGAAAGGTCCGTCTCTGCTGAAACGCTGAGGCGCAGGGAGTCGAATTTTACGCTTCCGTAGTTGCTTTCGAACTCCGTATCCAGGAAATGGACGTTGGTGAGGTTCCTGAGGAAAAGCCTGGTGTTCACAACCCTGTATTGCTTTGTATTGTTGTCAAAGCGGGTTTCTGATTTGTTCAGGGAAATCCTGCCAAGGGAGAGTTCAGTGTTATGCAGGTTTGCAACAACTATCTTTTCTTCCTTGTCCACACAATAAGCAGAATCCAGGCCCATGCGCGCGCATGCGCTTCTCTTGGAACCTGCCGGGGCAACATTTTCAGGAGAGATTTCTGCAGGGGGTGCTGGTGCAGGCAGGGGGGCCCCGGTTTCATTGACCATCTCTTCTATGGGCAGGGTTATTGCCTCGACATAATCACTTTCATTGTTTTGGGCAGAGCTGTTTGTGGCATTTTCCCCAACAATGGATTCAATATCCACTATTGACCATCCAGGCCCGCCCATCTCAGATGGCGCAGAGAAATCAAGGAAGGAAATTGCAGGCTCCCCTACGAAGTTCCCGGAGAGGGAGAGAAGGAAGAGTATGGGGAATAATACGGACCATAATTTTGAATATCCTCTCATGCCACCCTACACCGAGGTGAAATCGGGGATAAAGTATTTATATATTACTATAAGTGCAAGTACATTTACCCACAGTATTCATTCTACTGTAACAGATTTGGCCAAATTCCTTGGCTTATCCACATCGCAGTCCCTCAAGTCTGCAACATGGTATGCAAAAAGCTGGAGCGGAACCACAGAAAGAAGGGGGTAAAGTGTCTCCTCAGTTTCAGGGATGTAAAGCACATCTGTTGCATGGGAGGAAATTGAACTGTCCCCTTCAGTGGCAACTGCAATTACGTCCCCGTTTCTTGCCCTGACTTCCTGCATGTTGGAAACTATTTTGGGGTAAACCGCATCCTTCGGGGCAATTGAAACCGTAGGCACTTCATCGCACACCAATGCAATCGGGCCGTGCTTCATTTCCCCGGAAGCGTACCCCTCAGCATGGATATATGATATTTCTTTTAGCTTGAGCGCGCCTTCCAGCGCAATCGGGAAATTGAAGTTCCTGCCTATGTAGAGGAAATTGTAGACCTTGAAATACTTCTTTGCAACTTCGCGGATTTTCTCGCCTTGGGAAAGGATTTCCTGTATTTTTCCGGGGATTGGGGAGAGGGGAATCCTGGTACCTGAAAGCTTTTCCGCAACCCTGTACAAAACCACGAGCTGGGAAATGAATGCCTTTGTTGAGGCAACACCTATCTCCGGCCCTGCGCGGGTATAAATTACAGAATCAGATTCCCTTGCAATGGTGCTCTCCTGTACATTGATTATGCCCAGGGTTTTTGCCCCCTTCTGCTTTGCAAGCCGAAGGGCTGCAAGGGTATCTGCAGTCTCTCCTGACTGGGAGATTGCGATGAGCAAATCTTCCGGGCCGATTACCGGGTCGGAGTAGCGGAACTCAGATGCGTACGCCACTTCAACCTGTGTGCGGGCATATCTTTCCAGGATGTATTTCCCTGTGAGCCCTGCATATCCTGCTGTGCCGCAGGCAACAATGAAAATCTTTCTTGGCTTTTCCAGTTCCGGGATTGGGATGGAAAGCGAGTCGCGCACTACCTGGGGCTGCTCATGGATTTCTTTCAGCATGAAATGCTTGTATCCTTGCTTCTGTGCTTTTTCCACGTCCCAGTTTATTGTTTTTGGCTCTGGGGCCACAGGGTTTCCATTTCCTTCAAAAAGCTCAACTGAGTTTTCTTTTACTGAAGCAAGCTGGAAATCATCAAGGTAGACCACTTTCTTTGTGTGCTCAACAAATGCAGAAATATCCGAGCCAATGAAATTCTCCCCATTCCCTAATCCAATAGCAAGCGGGGAGCCGTTGCGCGCAACAGCAATCTCTTTTGAATCCGGGCGGATTGCGCAGATTGCATAGGTGCCCTGGAGCTGCTGCACTGTTTTTAGGAGCGCGTCCTTAAGGCTACCTGAGTAATTCTTTTCCAGGAGGTGTGCAACCACTTCGGAATCAGTTTCTGATTTGAACGCGGATCCCCTGAGGGTTTCCTTGAGCTCAAGGTAATTCTCAATTATCCCATTGTGCACTATTGCAGTTTTTCCGGATTGGGAAAGGTGGGGGTGGGCATTTTTCTCAGATGGCTCACCATGGGTTGCCCAGCGGGTGTGCGCAATTCCAATCGTTCCCGGGAGTTCTGAGAATGCAAGGCTGGAGTCTACTTCTGAAACCTTGCCCTTGCCCTTGCTGAGCCTGATTCCTCCTTCGGATATTGTGGCCATCCCAATTGAATCATATCCCCTGTATTCAAGGTTCCTTATTGAGCTGAGCAAGAGCCCGCTTGCCTTTTTCTTTCCGATGTACCCTGCTATTCCGCACATGAACTTCATCTCCAAAGAAGGTTTAGAATAAAAATGGAAATGTTTTTTAATATGTCTATATAAAAAATTTTAATGGTATTAAAAAAATATTTGAGGTGGATGAGATGAGGCTTGTTTCAGAGGAAGGGAAATCCCTGGGGTGCAGCAAGATTGGTGCGGAATCCATGAAGGTACTTTCACCTGAGCGGATTGAGGTGCTAAAGCTGATTGCAAAGGAGCCGATGTACCCTGCGCAGATTGCAAGGGAAATGGGCATGCAGGTACAGGCAGTATACTACCATATAAAGATGCTTGAGAAGGCAGGGCTTGCAGGCTTCGTAGAATATGAGGAAAGGGGAGGCGCCATGGCAAAAAAGTTTGCAAGCTCTTCAGATGCTCTTGCAATTGTTCTGAACAACGAGGGGTGGAGGGAATACCGGGAGCAGAAAGGCGGTGTGCCTTCGCTCCTTTCCCCTTTTGTGAAAAACCGGAGTTTTGAGGGGACTATTGTCCTGGGGTCCCCTGACCCCCACGGAAAATACAGGGCGCGTGGAAACGAATTGTGCATGGTTGAGTTTGCCATGCTCCTGGGCCAGTATGCAGGATTCTCCTTTCCTCTCTATTTCCTGGACACTGAAGTGCGTGAAAAAGAAAGAGAAGGAAACCTGGTGCTTGCTGGTGGCCCAAAAGTAAATACGCTTGTTGCAGAATCAAACAAGCACCTCCCAATACGGTTCGAGGAAAGGAGCTTTGATGTCTACAGCACGCTTTCAGGGAAAAAATACGGGGAGAATATCGGGCTGGTGGAGCTCCTGGAGAACCCGTTCAACAGGAAAAAGAAGCTCTTGCTCCTTGGGGGGCTTAACCAAAACGGGACGCGGGCCGCAGTGCTTGCGTTGGTTAAGCGGATGCGGGAGGTTGAAGCAGGCAATACATATAATTCAGAAATCATTGCGAAAGTTGTGGAGGGATTTGATGATAATGGAGACGGGATAGTGGATGCGGTGGAAATTCTGGAGTGAATTGGGCTGGAGATGGAATTGTGGTAAAAAGGCAATATTTATAAATCTAAATCGAGAATAACCACCCAACAACTAGTGGGTGTGAAAAATATGAATGGCACTGCAAAAGTAAACCTTAGGCTGGCCGATGCCGCAAAAAGGATGGAAGCAACCCAGAAGCTCCATCCCAAAAAGTGGCAGAGGCACGGAAGTAAGTTTATAGAGAGCATCAATAAGGGGCAGGGCCCCAGGGTGCTTGCTGTTGGGCCCAGAGTGGTCGGTGGGCTCAAAGCATGCTACAGAAATAAGCCCGGGTATGGCGGAATCCCGGGGAATGTTTTTGAAGTAACTACCATGAATAACGGAAATCTTGATGGCGTGGGCGGAAGCTCAGTATTCTACGCGGTGGAGCACCTGGGGATAAAGGTCGTGGATGTCTGGGGAAATGGGAGCAAAACACAAGGGGAGACGATTAAAAGCCTGAAAAAATTTGTCCCGGGGCCGGTTGAAATAAGGGAAATTTCCATTTCAGGGGATGAACCCACAAACGTTAGGGAAGCGGAAGCAGTTGTTGTCTCCTGCTCTGACTCCAGGGTGCAGGCGCACGACATATATGATGACGTGGTTGTTGTCTCCAATGCAGGCAATGTGCTGTCCCCTGCTGCAATAGAAGTGATTGGGGAGATGGTTGAAAAGGGGGTCCCTATCGCAATGGTTATGGGGCACACAAAATGCGGTGCAGTTGGCGCTGCGGTTGCAGGGAACATTGAGGCAGGCCTTGCAGAAGTCATGAGTGTAGTAGGAATGAATATCAGGGAAGCCCCTGAAGATAATGCAGGGGCGGAGAACGTGTATGCCTCTGCAGAAATTCTGAAGGGAAATGCCTTTGCAGGATATTACGGGGAATCCCTCCAGCGGCTCCAGGGCAGGATCCGGGATGCAAAAACAGAGATAATTGCATCATTTCTGGACTTGTCAGATGGAAAAGTCAGGGAGCTCTGAGCTCCACCCCTTCTATTTTTTAAGTATTCTTGTTTAAACTCATCTTGCCTTATTGCAGGTGAAAAATATGGATGCAGAAGAAGCTATGGAAAGGCTGATGGAAGGGAATGCAAGGTTTGTCCAGGGGGTAAGGAAACAGTACGACTTTATTGCAAGGAGGAAGGAGCTCCTGGAGGGGCAGAACCCTTTTGCAACAATACTTACCTGCTCAGACTCAAGGGTAAGGCCGGAATACATCTTTGATGCCAATATCGGGGAGATATTCAACATAGAGACCGCAGGGAATGTGGTGGATGCTGTTGCCCTTGGAAGCATTGAGTACGGTGTCGAGCACCTGCATACGCCTGTCCTCATGATTTTGGGCCACACAAAATGCGGTGCAGTGACAAGCTGCTGCCAGCTTGAAGGCGAGCTTGCAGGGAATCTTGGCGACATAATGAAGAAGATTGAGCCCGCGGCCCTCAAAAGCCAGAAAAAGATTGATGAAACTATAGATGAAAACATGAAATGCGTAAAGGAATGCATACTCCAGAACAGCCCTGTTGTGAAAAAGGCAGCGGAAGAGGGCAAAGTAAGGATTGTCCTTGCAAAATACATTCTGGAAACAGGAGAAGTCAAGGTGCTTGAGTAAATATGAGCAGCCATGAAAAAGAAGACGCAATAAGCACAGAGAAGCTTTACGAATTCCGGAAGCTCATAAAAAAGATAAAGGGCTACCGGGGCAGCGGCACCCAGATGATTTCTGTATATATCCCTGCTGATTACCCCATCCATGAAACCTCAAACAAGCTGAAGGAGGAGCTGGGGCAGGCCTCAAACATAAAGTCCAAGCAAACCCGGACAAACGTTACAGAGGCACTGGAAAAGATAGTGAATTACCTTAAAATGTTCAAGAAAACGCCACGGAACGGGCTGGTAATTTTTGCAGGAAACATTTCTGATGACCCTTCAAAAAGGGACGTGCAGTTGTTCTCCATGGAGCCGCCCTACAAGCTTTCAGTAAGCATCTACAGGTGCGACAGCTCATTCTTCCTGGAACCGCTTGAAAATATGCTGGAAACCAGGGCAACTTACGGGATTATCGTGATGGACGGGAGAGAGGCAACCATTGCGCTGGTAAAAGGTACAGAAACCCAGATTGTGAAAAGGGTGCACTCCCTTGCCCATTCAAAGATAAAGGTCGGGGGGCAGAGCGCAATGCGCTACCAAAGGGATATTGAGGAGAAAAGGGGGGCGTATTACAAAAAAGTCAGGGAATCGGCAAATGCTGCATTCCAGGGAAAAGTGAAGGGCGTAATTGTTGGTGGACCTGGCCCTGCAAAAGAATTCTTCATGAAAGAGGAGCCCCTGGACCACCACCTGAAAATCATGGGGGTTGTGGATACTGGTTATACGGACGAATATGGGATAAGGGAGGTCCTTGCAAAAAGCGGGGAAATACTTGCAGAGCAGGAAGCGATAAAGGAAAAGAAGCTTGTTGAGAGATTCATAAAGGAGGTTGTGACAGAAGGGCTTGCAACCTATGGGATACACGAAGTAATTGGTGTGGTGGAATCAAAGCAGGCGGAAACCCTCCTTGTTTCAGAAGAACTGCCATTCAGGTTCAATGAGTATAAATGCCTTAATTGCGGACATACAGAGAGGAAGGTGACTAAAGGGGAAAAGGCAGAGTCCCTTAACTGCCCGGAATGCAATACAAAAATGGACATAAGTATTGATGAGCCGCTTGTTGATGAGATAATAGACCGGGCACACAAGAACAATGTAAATGTTGAAGTGATTTCCACCCATACTGCGGAAGGCTCACAATTCCTTAATGGGTTTGGGGGGATTGGGGCTCTCCTCAGGTATAAGAAAAGGGAATGATGCTGGTTAAGTCAGCGGAGAAAAATTCAGGGGAAGGTGTGGGAATCCCCGGGCTCTTCCTCTTCTTCATCTGCATTCCCATTTTCTGTCTCATTAATAATTACAGGGCCGGGCCCTTCCATCTCAGAAATATTTACATCCGGCAGCAGGGGTTCTTCCTCCTCATTTTCTGAAGGCGAAACAAGTGAGGTTGTGCAGGAGCCCTGTACATATGTTTCATTTATCCTTACAACCATCCCTCTGCTGTAAATTTCTGGGGATGAACCCTTCTCAATCCAGATAATCATGGTCGCTGGGTCCTCTGAAGCAGAAAGCACATCTGAATAGCATTTATCTATTGAAGCTGTGCCGTTTACGGTTCCGCAGACATCATCGTCATCGAAGGCATAAACAACCAGCTCTTTTCCGGCAAGGCCCTGGCTCCCTGCATAATCTACGCCGCATTGCATTACATGGGTCCTGCTCAGAGGGTATTTCTCCAGGCCCCGGACATCCTCTACTATATAGACTGTTTCAGCTGCAAGCAGGTTTGCTGCGAACTCCTGCATAGTGGCATTCTCGCCTTCTTTTGCAAATGGGGGGACTGCCCCCCCTGTTTGTGGCTCATCTACTGCAGGCCCATCCTGGGCAGGGGCCGTTGCAAGAAAGTAATATGCGATTCCTGCTGCAAGCAGGACAAGAACTATTGCTGCAATCTGCTTTGTTTCCATCCAAAACACCTACTCTGTTGAGTTCGTACCTGTTTCGTTGCCTTCAGGAGCCTCCGCCTCAGCTGGGGCCTCTTCTGGCTCCTGTTCTGCTGGTATGAAAGCCTGGGCAACCTGGCATTCGCTGAAGTATTCCTCATCTCCTGTGAAGGTTCCCTTGTAGACAAATCCTGTCATGAACTGCGGGCCCTCATCCACTGTGCTATACTTGAAAGAAATAATCGGCTCTTCAATGCTGTTGTAGCATTCTGCTAGCGTTACCCCGGAATCCCCAACTATGCATTCGCTGTTGGTCTTCTGGTAAACAACTACCTCCCTTCCCGGGAATGCGCCTGCGAGTTCATCTGCGCACTCCATCATCTTGTTGGAGGCGGAGGTATGCACCCCTTCGGTTTCAACCATTATTGAAATCTGCGGGCTTGAAACCACATATTCCTGGAAATCCGTAAAGCTTGCGTCAGTTGAAGAAGACTCAAGGATATAATAAACGCTACCAGATATCACCCCTGCAAAAAGCACAGATCCGCCAATCAGCAGGATTCCCACAAAGAGTATCAGCTTGTTCCTGAAGATGTTGGAAAAGGTTGCAAATGCAAAAAGGAAGACAAATACTGCAAGCGAGGAAACTGAAAAGAATGCAAGTGAGGAAACAAGGAGCGGTGCATAGTGTGAAATCTCTTCGCGCTCCTCCCTCTCAAGAGGGGACATGGTGGAGGCAAGGTCAATGATGCCCTCGTTTGTCTTTGTGCCTGCGCCTTTGAAAGTATCCACAACCTGCTCAGACTGTTCTACAGAATTGAGCATGTCCGTTGCCTTTGATTCCAGTTCAATGTAGCTTTCGGTTATCTGGGCATACTTCTCCGGGGAAAGGCCATCCACAAATGCCCTGTCCTGTGTTCTTTTTTCTGCCTCAAGCTGGTTCAGCTCTGCTTCCTGTTCTTCAGGAAGGTCCTTTGTGTCCAGTATGAAAAATACTGCATCTGCCTCCTCTTTTGCCTCAACAGTGGCATTGTAAACCTCCCAGGAGTCAGAGAGCGAGCTTTCAAGCACATTAAGCTTTGCTTCGAGCTCATCCAGGTTCGCGTCCATTGCAGTGAAATCAGAATTGTTAAGGTCCTGGTCTATATCGTCCATAATCTGCCTTAGACGCTCAGAGCTGGAAACAACCTCGTCATCAGAAACATATTCAAGGAGTTCCTCGGATTCGTTCAGGAGCTCTTCTGCCCTTGTTTTTTCCGGGTCATAAATTGAAAGGTACTGTTCGGTCTGCTCAGTGACCTCTTTGAATGAAATCCTCTCAGTAGTTGAATTGTAAATGTCCTGGGCAACCCCTTCATATCCCCCTATAAATTCCAGCTCAGGGAGCATCTCGTCCACAAGCTCCTCTGCTTCTTCAAGGTATTCTTCTTCTATGATTATCGGGGGGCACATCCCATAGCAGTCATTGCACTCGTCCCCGCCCTGGGAATAGGGGACCCTGAACTTGGTCTCCTCCAGCTTCTGCTCATATTCCTTCATCTTTTCTATATTTTCTTTTACCTCAACAAATACTTCATAGATATTTGCCTCGCTGAGGTTTGCGAGGTCTGCCCGGGTTCCCTCTTCTATCTCTGTCATCTTGTTGGAGGAGATGGAAAAGTCCTGCACTATGGGCATAATCATAACAGGGTCGCTGCATCCGAGGTAATCCCCATACTCGTCACAGAGCACAGCGGCAGTAAAGTAACAGTCGTTTGCCTTGGACTCTTCATATGTTGTGGGGATTGATTCGTTTGTGCAGGGGAATGCATGCAGGAAAATCCCCATCCTGCATTCCTCTTCTTCTACGCCTTCCCACATGTCCCCGTTTTCCCTGCTCTCATGGTAAAGGTCCAGGGTTGCGGTAAGGTTGTCTATCTGGGACTGTGCAGGGTAGTATTTCTCTACATAATACTGGTATAATGCAGCTTCGATTTCGCCCTGGCTGGTCACCAGCTCCCCATTCTTGAGCAGCAGGGCTTCTTCGCCATCCACATATATAATCTCATATGTGGCACTATGGGCACTGAACTCCTCAGTGCCGGTCTGCTCTTCACCCTCATGAATATACTCCTGTATATTTGCAGAGAAGAGGAGCCCCATAACAAACAATAGGCATAGGAACAAACTTATCGGTCGCATAATCTTAATTTGAGGGAGAAGATATTTAAATAGTTTTCTATTTTTCCCTTCTGACCATATAATCCGCAAGAGAAAGCAATATCTCCCTCTTTTGCTCATCTTCTATAACATTTAGGGCTTCTTTTGCCTCCTCCACCAATTTGTCTGAAACTGCACCTGCATAATCAATTGCCCCATGCTCCTTTGCAAGGGAGATTACCTCCTGCACTTCCTCTTCCGTCTTTTCAGGCTTCCTGAGCAATTCAGCAATATAGGCTTTGCTGGGGCCCTGGAGCTTGCTGAGGAGGTTGAGGGTAATCAGTGAGCGCTTCCCCTCCTTTATGTCCTCGCCTATCTCTTTTTTGTAGTTGGACGGGTCTGCCGTAAGGTTGAGCACGTCATCACGTATCTGGAAAGAAAGCCCGATTTTTTCCCCGAATTTCTGCATTGCAGCCTGCGCTTCAGGGGGAGCACGGGCAGAATATGCACCCATCCTGCAGGAAACACCTATCAGGGAACCTGTTTTGCCTTTTGCCATGCGGAAATAATCCTCTTCCGAAACATCCACTTTTCCGGTCCGGTACCATTCAAGCTCTGTGCCCTGGCCATTCACAACATCTGAGAAGGATTTTACCATTAGCTTCATTGCACCATGGAACTGGTCTGGAGAGACATCTGCATTGAGGAGGGTGGACCAGACCACTGTGTAAAGTGCATCCCCGCTGTTTATTGCAACCGGGATTCCGAACTGCTCATGGAGAGTGGGCTTCCCCCTCCTTACAGGGGAATTGTCCTCTATGTCATCATGGATAAGGGTGAAGTTGTGGAAAATCTCTATTGAAAGTGCATATGGTAGCGCATCTTCTTCGCTGCCCCCAAATGCCTCTGCGGAAGCGAGGGTGAGTATGGGCCTTATCCTCTTTCCCCCTCTGGAGATATACTCCCTGAGCATTCCGTAAATCCATTCAGGCTGCTCTGGGACATTGCTGTAGATATTCTCTTCTATCTTGGCGGACTGCTTAAGCAGGTAATCATTGGTGTCCATGGAGATTCCACCCAAAATACATTAAACGCAAGGCTATTTATACTTCAGCCTGCGCTTAAATCCGCAGTTTTTGCATTTATACTCTAATATGCTGTTGCGCTGGTCAAATGAAATAACCACTGTTTTTCCGGGAATCCAGAGGGTGAAGCACTTTTTGCAGAAGGAGAGTTTCTGTTCCCTGGTAAGGCGCACTTTGTATTTTTGGACAAGCTTCCAGAGGAGCCTGAGGTACCTCTCGGAGCGCTCAGGATGTTTTTTGAAGGATGTGCGGGCTTCTTTCAGGAGCCCGTCTATGCGGCCGCGCACAGTCTCCTTAATAACCTTTTTGTGCCTCTTATCCATAAGTCCGCATTAGGGAACAAAAAACAAATAAAGGGAGAGCATGGGATTTGCAGAGGAATTCTTCATCAGCCCGATACTTGAGAAAACAGGCTACAATCCAGTAAATACGCTGGTTTATGCAGGGATTGCGCTTCTTGCAGTTTATGCGCTTTTCCATATCCTGAAAAAGTTCCGGGTAAAGATAGACAACGGGTTTTTCTGGGGAGTATTGAGCTTTGTGCTTTTCGGGTCCACTGCGCGCGTGGTTACTGATGCTGTGGATGCGGGGACATTTACAGGGGTTACCTTCCTGCACCAGTGGATACTGGATGCGGGAATTTATGATTATGGTTTCCTTACGGTTACTCCGGGAATTTACATTGTTGTTGCGGGGCTGCTGCTGGGAACCATGGCAGTGCTCCATGTGCTGAAGCGAATGGAGCTTCTTCCCTATGTGGGGCTTGCGCTCTTTGCGTTCCACTTCTTCCTGCTCATTCCTTTTATGCAGTACTGGGAATATGCAGTGCCCGTGCTGCTGATGGCAGGCATTCCTGCATACCTGGTATGGAAAAGGTACGGGGCAGTTGCATCTGCTGTTGTAGGGGGGCATGCGCTGGACGGGGCAGCCACATTTATAATACTGGATGTGTTCTCCTCTGCAGTTGGCAAGAATTATTTTGAGCAGCACGTGCTTTCCCGCGCAGTTGGCGAGCTCCTGGATACATATTTCCTTTTCTATCTTGTGAAGGTGGCAATTGCATCTGCTGCCGTATATCTTGTTGAGAAGGAGAAAATGCCGGGAGATGAGCGGATTTACTTCTACCTTGTTGTTGCTATTATCGGGCTGGCTCCGGGGATAAGGAGCGTTTTGAGGATGGTGTGTGGAACTTGATATCTCTTGTAGGGCTTGGGGTAGGATATGATATTACCGAGCGGGGGATGGAGCTGCTCAGGGAATGCGATGTTGCTTTCTGTGAGAGGCATACGATGCCCGTTCCGGAAGAATACATCAAAACGCTTGAAGAAAAAAGCGGGAAGAGAATAGAAACCATTGGAAGGGAAGATGTGGAGGGGGAGGACCCGCTTGTGCTAAAGGAGGCAAAGGAGAGGAGCGTATGCCTGCTCTGTGGAGGGGAGCCGCTTGCTGCAACTACGCATATTTCGCTTCTTGTAGATGCACGGAAAGCAGGTATTGGGACCGAAGTTGTGCACAACTCTTCAGTGTTTTCTGCGGCTGCAGGAAAATCCGGGCTACAGCAATATAAATTCGGGAAGACTGTTACCGTAAGCTTCTGGAGAAAGAACTACGAGCCCACTTCGCCCCTGCTGCTTATTGAGAAAAACATTGGAGGGGGGATGCATACGCTTGTGCTTATGGACCTGGATGCAGAGCTTGGGCTGATGGATGCGAAGCTGGGGCTGGGGCTCCTCCGGAAAATGGAGGAAAAAGAAGGCAGGAAAGTGCTTCCGGAAAAAGTGGTTGTGCTCTCCAGGTTGGGATATCCGGATGAAAAGATTTCATATGGAAAAATTTCTGAATTAGTTGAAGGGGAACTGGGAGAGGCTCCATTCTGCATTGTTGTGCCTGGGGAACTGCACGAAATGGAAAGGGAATACCTGGAGTTGCTTTGAAGCCTAGGCTACTGCCCGAACTCAAATGAGAGGTCATTGAAGATATATGTTGGGTGGGAATTCTTTATGAACTCTTCTGCTTTTCCGCCTTCAAGGAGCTCATTCCGGTCAAGGTCAATTGCATATGGCTTGTTGAGCCAGTTGAATTTTACAAGGGAATACTGGTGGCCGACTACGCAGAAAGCAGTTTCCGTGCCCAGGGAGCGCAGGAGGGAAGTTGCCAAAAGTGCCTTGTCTATGCGGGAGGAGGCGCCCAGCTGTTCCATCTCCTCGAAACTAAGCGAGTACTGGACAGGGAGCTCTACTATTTCTATGCCTGAGCAGTGGGAGATTACCCTCCTTGCAGCATCCAGGAACTTTTCCTCCTTTTTGTAGGGGGCAAGGGCTTCCAGGATGCTGGATTTGAGCGAAGAAACATACTCCGAGTAAGGAGAGATTATCTGCCTGAGCCTGGAGAGGGAGCGGATTTCCCCCCTTTCTATTTCTTCCTTATGGCGCTCAAGTATGTACCTTGCGACTTCAAGCTCTTTGCCCATGCATTGGAATTGCATACGCGTTTTATATTCTTTTCCTTAGATAGATTTCACTGCGACCAGTGATAATATGAAATTTATTGCGTATGGGGGAGCGGGGGAAGTGGGAAGAAGCGCTTTCCTCCTTTCAGAGAAAAGAAAGAGCATCCTGCTGGATTGCGGGATTAAGCTGGGGGAAAAAGTGGAGTATCCGCTATTCCCCGAGGGATTTGAAAAAACTGTGCGGGACGTGGCAATAAGCCATGCCCACCTGGACCATTCCGGGCACCTGGGGAGCCTTATTGCAAAGGGTGCAAGGCCCACTATTTACGGGATAAAGGCAACCAAGGACCTGACCGGGGTGCTTCTTGCGGATTACCAGCGCATAGGGAAAAACATTGATTTCTCGGACCGGGACGTTTCAGAGGTGATACGGCGGTTCCATAGTTATGAGTTCAGGGAAGGGTTCCGGGCAGGGGGGTACAATGCACGGCTTTACAATGCAGGGCACATCCTGGGGAGCGCGATGGTCCACCTGGAAGGGGAAAAGAAAGTTCTTTATTCAGGGGACATCTCTGCGCGCGGAACCAGGATGCTGGACGGATGCGAGAAAGGTCTGCGTGCAGATGCGCTTATCCTGGAAGGGACATACGGGAGCGAAGAGCTCCCGGGAACCAGGGAGTCGGTGAACAGGCTTATTTCTGAAATCAAGGAGACAATAAAGGAAGGGGGGCATGTGATAATCCCTTCATTTGCTGTGGGCAGGGGGCAGGAAATATTGCTCCTCCTTGAAAGCTACATGAAATCAGGTGCTTTGCCTGAAGTAAAAATTTACATGGACGGGATGATTAAGAAGGCAATGAAAATCTACAGGCAGAACGTGGTTTATGCAAAGGACGAAGTGCAGAAGCGCATCCTCCTGAGCGCTGATGACCCGTTTGCAAGCAAACACTTCTTTGTGCCCCGCAGGAGGGACAGGAAAGATGTGCTTAAGGAGCCGTGCATCATCGTAAGCACTTCTGGGATGCTTTCCGGAGGCCCTGTGCTTACTTACTTAAAGGAGCTTGCCTGGAACCCAAAAAACAAGCTTATTTTTGTGGGCTACCAGGCCGAGGGCACCCGCGGCAGAAAGATCCTGGATGGCGCAAAAACCATTGAGATTGATGATGAAGAAGTTGAGCTGCGGCTGAAGATTGCAGAGCTTAGGATTTCCGGGCATGCAGGAAAAAGCGAACTAATCCAGTTTGCCCAGGGGATAAAAGGGCTCAAGAAAGTAATCCTTGTGCATGGAGATGAGGAGTCCCTGGAAGAAATGGGGGAGCACCTTGCGCATAAATATGAAGTAGTTATCCCTAAGGCACTGGAAGAAGTAAGAATATAGAAAAGAAAAAAACAGAGACTAAATAAAGTCAAGGCAGTCCATGGGCGGGAGGTTTATTTCACAGTAGCAGGGAGGTATGCCATCTGGCTTTGCCCGTATCTCAACGCCTGCTTCCTCGCTTATGGCAAGGCTCTCCGAAATATAGACATCATACCAGTATGTACCTGAACCGCCATCTGTATCAGAAACAAACTCAGAGCCTTCGGTTATGGTCCAGGATGCGCCACAATGCTCAGGGTCCTCGCCTTCTTCAACACACCAGACATCGAACTCGTGCACGCTTCCGGGGTAGCCGGTCTGGGGCGTTGGCTCGCAGTAGCAGTATTCATCTTCCCCGTTTTCTGGCGGTTCCTGGTTGAGGGTTATTGTCGCATTGCATATCATGTTGTCCGGATATCCTACGGTTGCGGTAAGAATGGTGGTGCCTGAAAGCTCGTCCTCCTCTTCGTAAGAGGTTACCTGGGCTGTTGCGCCAAGCGAGTCGGAATCGGTCATGTCTGCAATGTCATCACCCTGGTCCTCTTCGGTCCAGGCCACCGGCCCTGTGCAAGTGTCCCCATCGCAAAAGAGCTCAAAGTCATGTATGGATGCAGAAGGCGGGTTAGGGACATTTGGGGGTATTATCGTGCATTCATCTGGCCCAGATGCTTCTGTGCACGGGGCCGTCCAGTAGCACCAGTTGTTTGAATAATCTGTTTCCAATATAGTGTATGGTGAGCAAACAGGGTCCACAAGCTCCAGCCTGTTTACTGAAGCATATCCGAGTACATTCTCTCCTTCACCTTCAACGCAGATTGCTGTTCCATCCTCTATTTCAAAGCTAACTGATTGCCCTGAGACAAGCATATCTGGGTAGGAGGTTGTGAGAGTTTCTCCATGTGCAGGGTCAAATGCCTGTGTGCCATCGCTGCTCAGCGCCTGGAAAAGCATTACTGAGCAGAATGCTGTTTCGAAATCCGGGATAGATGCATTGCCGTCGCCTATGTTGGTTACGGTTACTCTCCAGTCCTCTACTCCCTGGCCTGGCTCAAATCCATCCGGGCCCGGGGCAATCCCGTCTACATAAGTGATTGGCTCAACTTCGCAAATCAGGTCCGGGTCAGGGCCTTCGTGCGGGATTTCGATTTCTATTTCTATTGGTGTGGGTATTCCGGTCTGTCCGCTTCCGTCACAATCCTCCTCCCCTGAGCAGGTTCTCCATGAAACACCAAATTCCAGGGTGTATGTGCCTTCAGGGAGATCTTCAGGTATTTCAACAGTTCCTACAATGTCTACATCAGAATCCCCGAAAAAGGAATTGACCAGGCCATTCGGGCACTGGTTTATTCCTTCAGTAACCGTGAATTGGAGGTTCTGGGAAGAAATCGAGCCTCCGGAAAGCACTGCAGTGGGGCTATAGAACTCAAATTCAAGTGGCCAGAATCCAAGGTAAGACTGGGGCACCTCCATAACAATCCTTACAGGCACGTTGGAGCCTGCGGGAACCTGCTCCGGGGGAATGAGGTATATCCCATCATCCCAAAGGTCGACATACTTGAGCTCAGGGTCAAGTACCCCTACATTTTCATCAGCATAAACATTAAGTGTGGATGCAGAAGAGGTAATGGTTGGGTCATATTCTTCCTGTGAACCTAGGCCTCCCGTCTCTGTAAATGCCCAATAGTCTTCCCAATCGTTTGCATTTACATTGTCTGTTGCAACCAGGCCGCCATCTACATTAATCCTCTGGGTAAATGAAAACAGAGTATAAGAAGGGGTGTTAAGAGTGAATGTAGGGGTTCCAAGAGAGATTGGTCCATTGTATTCTGTCCCCATGAGAGTGTAGGGGCCTGCAAGGGTTGTGGAACCCTGCCTGAGCCGGGTTGTGCCCTTCATAACTACTGCAACATCGGTCACTTCATCATTGTCAAATGGGCCTACCCCTGTTTCGCGGTAGTGCATGCTCCTTCTTGCATAGGATGCAGAAGGCATGTTTGGGCCATAAACCCCATAGCAATCCACTGCACTGGAATAGCCATCATAAATTGCATTACTCCAGGAAACAGGTGCGTCCCCTTCCGGGCAGTTGTCAGCAGGGCCGCAATCCGTCCAGTCGTCCGGGTCAGGCTGCATTCCTGAAACTGAGGGAACCCATGCTTCAAACCCACTGTTTCTTGCATCTGCATGCACATGCATACCATAATGGAAATCCCCTTCGCATACTGCATCTCCGCTATGCAGGTCTTCGGGTGAGCCGCTTCCGCCAAGGAACCTGTACTCCTCTCCATCCGGAAGGTAAAGATCTGTTTCAAGGTAATAACGCACAGGCTGGTCAACATAATAGACTGTGCTGCCCTGGCCACACCCATACATGGGGCCCATGGCATCATCCTCCTGGTAATCAATGAATTGGGCTGAGAGGAGAGCTACTGAAAAAAGAAAAAAAAGCAGGGTTGTTGTTTTTTTCATATCTTTTGCACCTCTAGAATTCTATTGAAAGAACTGCGCCCCCTGTTACCGGAGGGCCTTCCATCCCTTCCGGTGCTTCAGTAACTGAAGCGCCAAGGGTGAAATTGGGTATCTCCACCTCTCCTGACTTGTAGTGGACCCCGAATATCCCTCCCCAGAGCTGCTCCGGGCTGGAAAGGTCCATGAAATCAGGGTTGTTCGTGTAAAGGATAATTGTGGGGGCTGCGGTAATGCTGAGCCTTCCCCTTACACCGCTCTCAAGCAGGTTGAAATCCACTTTGGGCCCAAGGGCAAGCTGGAGCGCATTGTAGTTTATCTCAAAGAGCCCGCCTTCCCCGGTTTCTCTTACTGCGCTTGCGAGCCCGTATATGCCTACAAAATGCCCGGACTTGCTTGCAGGGAAAACAGTGAGTGTCCCTTCTCCCTTTGCAAGATATTTCTGGTAATCCTCTCCAAAAGAGCCTCCGATTGAGAGCACATAATTGCCAAGGCTGCCCCGGTCTGTAATGCCTCCTGAACCAAGGAGCTTTACTTTAACATCCCCTGTCCAGATTTGCTCCCTGTCCGGAAGTATCTGGCGTACATCGTAGCTGGAGCCTGCTTCTATCTGTGCTGCAAGGTCTTCTGAAAGCTCGAGCTCAAAAACTGCAAGGGCCTTTCCTCCGACAAGCCATTCTGTTTTTGTCTCATCTACAGGCATCACGTTTTCTTGGCCTGTTTCAGGGTCGATTATCCTGAGCGTTCCGTCCTCATGCACCTCCATCTGCCAGATATTGACTCCTCCTTTTACTCCGAGCCTGAATTTTTTGTGCTCTGCAAGCCACCACAGTGCCTCAACGCTGAGTGCAACACGCGCGTTTTCATAGTGCACTGTATTGTATTCAAGTGCATTCCTAAGGGCTTCTGAAATCGGGTACTGGCCTTCAAGGAGCTCGTCCACCTGGCCGTTCTTGAGCTGGTTTACCAACGTATCCGCCATCTGGTTGTATTCTGCATCGCTCATGCCCTGTGGCTTTGCGCCTGCAACACATGCACGTGCGGATTGCTCACTGCCTGTGAACTCCATAAGGTGGTTCCAGAGGCTGGTCCCGCCCTGTGCAGTAAGGGATTGCCTTTCATTATAATATCCTGTGAGGATGTTCCCGAGGTCTTCTCTTAGCGCATTGAGCTGTGCCTCATTATAATTCCCCTGCTCATCTGTAGTAAGGTACTTTCGTATCTGGTCCGGGACTTCCTGGGTTGTGTATGTCCCTGGGCTTGGTGTAACAACGGCCTGAGGAAGGGGAAGCTCAGCTGCCTTGGGAGTATATGCTTCCGGCTCTTCCCCTGCTTTCCTTGGGGTGAGGCCAAGCTTGGAGCGCTCTTCCTCCCTCTCCTTTTTGGTAAGTGTGGATATCGTTTCCCAGCAGCCCTGGGCATGCACTGCAATGTCTGCGAAAGTTCCGCGCGGAACTACTATGGATGGCCCTTCTCCTGCAGGGGCTTTGGGCTGCATATCAAATTCCAGGGCGCGGTTGCGGAGGGGCTCAATTATATCAAGCAGCTTGTCGATATTCTCCCTGAAAGTTTTGTCCTGCGGGATTTCCCCACTCTGGACTTTTGAAAGGTAAGCCTCAACTGCCATCACTGCATTCAGCACTTCCTGGTACTGCGCCCTTTGGAAAGTTTCCATTCCATTGATGCGCTCAACAGCCTCAGTGCTGTTCATCGGGTAAGTCTCCTCTGGTTTCTTCTTCATTGCTTCTGCCATTTAATCCACCTATTTTTTCTCTGGTTTTCATAGTGCCTTATTGTATTCAAGCGCATTCCTGAGGGCTTCTGAAATGGGGTACTGGCCTTCAAGAAGCTCGTCCACCTGGCCATTCTTGAGCTGGTTTACCAACGTATCCGCCATCTGGTTGTATTCTGCATCGCTCATATTCTGGGGCTTTGCGCCTGCAACACATGCACGGGCAGATTGCTCACTGCCTGTAAATTCTACAAGGTGATTCCATAGGCTGGCTCCACCCTGGGCAGCAATTGACTGGTTTTCGTTAAAATAACCTGTAAGGATATTTCCAAGGTCCTCCCCTAGTGCATTGAGCTGGGCCTCATTATAGTTTCCTTCTGCATCAGTAGTCAGGTACTTGCGTATCTGGTCCGGGACTTCCTGGGTCGTATATGTAACAGCCTGGGGGAGCGGAAGCTCAACTGCTTTCCTTGGGATGAGGTCAAGGGAGCGCTCTTTCTCCCTCTCCTTTTTGGGAAGTGTGGATATCGTTTCCCAGCATTTCTGGGCATGCTCTGCAATTTCTGCAAAAGTTCCGCGCGGAACTACTATGGATGGGCCTTCCCCTGCAGGGAATTTCTGCATATCAAATTCCAGGGCGCGGTTGCGGAGGGGCTCAATTATATCAAGCAGCTTGTCGATATTCTCCCTGAATGTCTGGTCCTGCGGAATTGCTCCGCTCTGGACTTTGGAAAGATAAGTTTCCACTGCTATAACTGCATCCAGCACTTCCTGGTACTGTGCCCTCTGGAAAGTTCCCATTTCCTGGATGCGTGCTACAGCTTCAGTGCTGTTCATCGGGTAAGTCTCCTCTGGTGTCTTCTTCATTGCTTCTGCCATTTAATCCACCTATTTTTTCTTTGGAGTATATGTCCAGGGTATGTTAGTCTGTGTGTGGAGGATTGCGGTCCTCTCGGTCTTCTTGCGCTTGAACGGCCCCCTGATTTCTGTCTCCGGCCCAAGTGCCTGTATGTCCCCGTATGCACCGAGGTCCGCATCCACTATCCTGTAATAATTGAACCCTTCATAGTATGTGATGCCTTCCTTCTCAAGCTCCTTGGGGGTAAGGTAAACAAGCTTCTCTTCTGCAATTGGCCAGTATCCATACACATGGTCCTTGTACTGGCCCCTCAGCTTTTCTGAATCGAACCTCAGGGTGCCATCTTCATCATAGCCATAGAATCCAACTTCTACTCTCTTTACCCCTTTCTTTTCAAGCTTCTCATCAGACATCCCGTGATATTTCCTTGCATCTGCAGGGTAAGGCTTCTCCTTCCGGACTTCAGGGTCTGTGTACTCAAATGCGTATACCCTTCCATCATCATCTGCATACATGCAGGAATAGTAGTCGCTTTCAGCAGAATAATCAGTGGGCCCTTCTGCAGGAAGCTCATTCCAGTCACTGTCGAACCTGCGCCTGGGCGGATGGAAGAACGCAGTCCTTTCCCCGGTTTCCACATCTGTATCCACTTCAACGGTTACTGTCCTGAGCACTGGCTTTTGAATAACCTTGCTGTATAGCTCTTCCTTTGTGGGGCGAATCCTCAGGATTGCCTCATCCCACTTGAGCACCCAGTCCCTCATCACATGCTCCTTGCCTGCGTGGGTTCTCGGGAGCACTGCAATCGGGGCTTCGATTTCCCTTTCCCTGAGCTTGTAGCTGTACCCTGCCGGGTAAGCGCCAACACGGAATTTGTGTGTGGCTCCTGAAGGCCCTACAGAGTCCGCTGCAAATACTTTTCGCTTGTCCTTGGGGATTTCCCTATAGTCATAATACTCAATCCCCTCCTCAGAAACTTTGGGGACTAATTCCATGACAGCATGTACATGCTCCGGGTCATTCGGGATAGGCACGGTAAGGTACCTCTTCCCCTGGCTGTCTACAACAATCCTGTCATAGGTGCGGTAGGTTGCCCCCTCAAAAGTAAACGTTGCAAACTCTGAGCGCCCCCCGATCCAGTCTGTGAGCATCTTTCCATATGCTGCCTGGTATGCCTTGTATTCATTAGGCCTTTTCTCCATTGACGGGAGGTTGACCTTTGGCCTTGGGCCTCCGCCTTCATAAACCATTATCGCAACTACTGTGCGGAGGGCGGTGTCAAAGACTGCGCTCCTGTACCTTTCCTGCTCAGCAGGGGTCCAGGTATGGTACTTGATATTCTTGGAGCATATCACATCCGCCATGAAATTGGCCCCGTGCATCAGGCCCATCACTGCTGAAGGGTCTCCTACTGCCCTCAGCAGCTCTTCAGGGGTGCTGAACTGGTCAAGCATCCTGAACATGCTTCTCATTCTCGCAGCATACCTTTCATCCATCCCCTTGCCCTTCTTCACCCCCGGACCTGAATGCATCCATGCATATTCCTTCATTACCTGGATGGTTGCATCATCTGAAAACCGGTTTTCCCCTGGCTTGAGCTTGTTTGCCCCCATCGCCTGGTTTACTACGACTTTTTTGAAGCGCTCCATCCTGTTCCAGCGCCAGAATGACCCCTGGATATAGAATGCTGCGCTATAGAGCGCATTATAGGCCCTCTGCTTTTCATCCTTGCCTTCTGCAAATACTTCCCTTACGTCCCCTGGTTCCTCCGAAACCTCAAAGCTGAGCTCAATCTCGGTTGCTTTTGCAGCTGCAGGGTCGTCTTCCCTTATCATCTCCTTTGCAAGGGCCTCCTGCTCAAGCGTCATCTGCTGGCCCGAAATCACATGGTTTCTCTGTAGAGGGAGGTACTCCTTGGCTGCTTCCCTCTTCTGCCTTCTGCCCCCGCGCAGGGCAAGTTCCTCTTCAGTAAGTTCAATGCCTTTTACTACTGGTTTCACTATTTCTTTCTTCTTCTTTTTCTCTGCTGCACGGATTATTACTGTGTTCTTCCCGTCATAGGAAACATCCACAAGGCCTGAAACATTAAGTGCGTCATAGACCGCCCTTGCGGTTCTCTGTCCACCTTCGCTTTCCTTGAACCTGAACCACTTGTCCTCCTTTGGGCGCCCCTCAAACTCTGCAAGGTTTAGGATTGCCTTTTGCCTCCTTTCCCCAATGGGCAGGTCAATCAACTTATTTTCAATGTTCTGGAGTGCTATTCCCCTCTCTTCTTCTGGCACTTCCGTAACAAATGGCGGGACGCTTACTGTCACCATGTATAGGTTGTCCTCATCCCACATGTCCATAATATCCCTTGCGCTCTCCGGAACTTCTGAGTTCTTTACTTTTGCATATGAGAGCGCGGAATCAGGCACGCCTATTGAAAAGCAGTATTCCTCCAGGATTCCGAGCTGGCGTTTATCCAGATAAAATACTTCTGTGCCGCCCATCGGGCTGTTGAGGAGGCTCTCGAAACGGGACCTCTCTGCTGTGTTTTTAAGCAAATATTTTCCTTGTGTGGGCGTGCTCGGCACGCTTATCGGGATCTTTTCCCTTTCTGCAAATGCGTTTGGCATTACCTCTCCAACTACAAGGAAATAACCTCCGAATTGCTTTTCAAGCCCCTTGAATGGGCTGTACCTTTCAACATAAACGTTCAGGTCCGAGATTCCTCTTGCATCAAAAGCAGTCTGGAGTATTCCTGCAGCCATCAGGGCCTTTTGCCTACTGTTGAAGAAAACTGCACGGGAAATTCCCTCTGCTTTCGGGTCCTTGGCAAGCTGCTCAAGATGCTGCCTCTGCATGTAAATGTCGTTTTCAGTGAGCACGTAGAACTCCTTGAGGGTCTTTTTCTGGCGGTCGCTGAGCCTCCTGAATGCCCGTGCATATTCTGGCTTTTTCAAGTCGATTGCACTGTCCAGTGCTTGGTCCGGAATATCCACTTCGCCTGCTGTTTCAAATGCGCCCCCTTCCTTGCGCACGCGGTCAAGCCTCTTTAACTCTGCTGCAGTTGGCCTGTCCCAGTAGGTTTCCGGGACCCATTCGATTGAAAGCCTTGCGTGCGCACTGCCTTTTCCTTTCCATGCGATATTACCCACATTGTCAAAGCCCTTGCTCCTGAGGTAATCTGCAAGAAGGGCTGCTCCGCCTGCATCCACCTGGTTCGTGCCGCGCTTCCTGATTATGAACTGGCCTATGTTGTGTGTCCGGAGGGAATTTTCAATTCCTTTTCTCTGTTCTTCGGAAACCCAGATGCTTCTTCCCTTGTGGCGGATGAGGACTCCGTCTTTTCCTCCCTTGGGGAGGATTTTCTCCATGCCTGGTTTTGAGTAAAGCTCGGGCTTGCTGGTAACACGAAGGACGAATTTTCCTTTCCATTCCTTTCTCTGGGCTTTTATGGGGTCTGTGAACTCCGGGGCTTCGAGCCCCCGTGCAGCATAAAGGATTGAAATTCCTGCCCTTACTTTTTCGTAATCCTCGGCAGAGCTTGCCCCTCCTACTGGCACCCTGACCCTGAACCCAGGGGGGCGGCTTGCCTCCATAAGCGCACTGGATGTTTCATCTATGTGTGTGAGGAGGTCTGATAGCTCCTTTCCGCTTACAAATGGGAGCATTGCCTCAATAGCTTCCTGGTTTCTTTCAACATACTGGAGGGAAAGCTCATTTGTTTCTGCCCATTTCTGTATGTCCTCGTAAACAAGGCTTTTCTCTGCTGCCTTGCGGACCGCTGCATTGAATGCCTTCCTGTCAGAGCGCAGAGTTGATGTAGCAGTTCCGCGGGCGTGCTTCACTGCCTTGAGCAAACTTGTATATTCCTTCATTACTGCCCTGTATTCTTTTGTGCCTGCACCATACTCCTTTCTTGCCCAGTTCCTTACTGCCCTCCTGAACCCCTTGGATGCGAGCTTCCTGTAATTATCAGTGGTGCTTTCGATGATGCCGTTGAGCGCAGCTATGCGCAGCGTGTATGCAGTAACATCATCAAGCTCGCCCGCCTCCTGCCTGCTCCTTGCCCTGTCGAAATCTGCCTTGTGTGTGTTGTAATTGTCCTTTATTGTTTGGTAAGGTGTCTTGTACCTCCTTTCAAACTCCGCATTCCTCCAGTTTGCAAAAGCGATCTCTGCAGGGGTGTATTCTTTTTCTTTTTCTGGCTTTGGCTTTTTTGCTTTTGCAGAAACAGGCTCAGGGGTTTCCTCCCCAAGATAAGCAGGGATCGGGCCCTGTTCAGGC
>WJMK01000032.1 GCA_014727975.1 Microcaldota archaeon
ACGATGAAGAGAGGGCAAAAAAGGCGCTTGAGAAAGCAAAGGAGGAAAAGCCCGAAAAGGGCAAACCACCTTCAGAAAAAAAGCCTAAAGAAGAAGAGAAAAAGGAAGAGAAATCTTCCTGATAAATTTTTTATTGGTTCTATATTTGTTTTTGAATTTAGCCGAACATCAGGAGGCAGTTTTCTTTTACTGCATCCCCTTCTATGTAATTGCAGTACACCTTGCTGTCTTCAAGCCTTGCAAGCTCCTGGTAGCACTTGTCTTTCCATTCGGGCAGTATGATGCTGTTGCATTCGACCATTGTGAGTTCTTCTGCGCTGAAGATTAGGGCGGAATAGCAGATCTGGCGCACATACTCTGTATCTATTTCGTTGCATGCTGCAAGGTCATCATGAGCATAGGCAAATTCCTTAAAGCAATCTTCCCTTGAAACCGGGGCGCGCGTATCTATTGCATAGCAGCCATCCTTGTCCCCTGTTTCAAGTGCATAGTCGGTATAGCAATCCCAGCGCTTGAGCACTGCAACAGCCTCGCAAAGGGCAGGCTGCTCATTTTCTATTGCAAAATGCGTAAAGCACTGGTAGGCAATTTCAGTATCATAAAGGCCATTTATGTCATAGCAGTGGGTTGGGTTGCCGTCCCCAAGCGCATAGATATAGTAGCATTGATATTTGTAGGACTTTTCCTCAAGGTCCTGGCAGTGGTCCTCATGCTCAAGTGAACTAAGGCACCCTTCCCGCTTTGCATACTCCAGCATTTCGCAGGCTCCGGGTTCTTCATATTCAAACGCATAATCAAGGTAGCACTCTTCGTCCTTGCAGTAAGTGTAATTATTGTATTCAAATGCCAGGCACCTTCCCTTCTCTTCTTCATCAAGGACAAATGTGCATGGAGGGGAAAGATATTCGATGCAATCGGCCTTGTCCTCCTGGCTCATCAGGTCACAGATTGAGATGTCCTCAGTTTCATATGCATGGTAGAAAAGGCACCCTCTCTTATTTTCATATTTTATGAGCTGGAGGCAATTGGAAAGGGAATCATTTGAAAGAGGGAGGATGCATTCGTCTCTTTCGCTTGAGGGAAGCTTGAGGCAGTAGGAAGTGTCGCGCTCTTCGAGTGCACTTTTCGACAGGCCCTGGCTTTCCTCTTCTTCAGAAGGCTCAACTTCCGCAACCCAGCCGCCAACTGAAATGCTTGGCTCTTCTTCTGAAGGGATAGGGGTTTCCTCTCCGCCGGGGCATCCGGCAATGAGCAAAAGTGATATCATTGCAGCAGCAAACAACAGGGCCCTGTTCATGACAGAAAATAGCAAGCAAGGAATATAAACATATTGGAATTTTCGTGGAAAAATGCGGATGAGTTTTTCTGAATAGAAACGATGGGTATATAAATCATGTGCGGAATAGTAGGGTGCCTGCTTTGCAGGTCGTGTGGGAGGTGAGATGGAGCCTCTTGGGTTTACCATCTCCCTTCTCTTTCTACTTATTGCTGGTTCCTGTGGGGAATCAAATGGTTTTAAAAAAGCAGTTTGAGTAGAGGGGGCATGGAAGTTTACACTACCTTGCAAAAAAGGGAATATTCCTTTTCCGGGCAGAGGGAATTTGTGCAGCTGGTTGTGGTTTCGTTTCTTGCATTTGCAATCCCCTTTGTGCTTCCGCACCCGCAAATCCTTACAGGGGTGCTGGTTAATGCGTTGCTTGTGTTTGCTGCGCTTGGAATGAGGGGGAATAGTGTGCTTCCTGTTGTGCTGCTCCCAAGCGTGGGGGCGGTTGCAAATGGATTGTTGTTTGGACCACTTACGATTTTCCTTGTGTACCTGGTCCCGTTTATCTGGATTGGGAACTTCCTGCTTGTGTACGGAATAAAGCATTTCATGGAAATGGGCTTCTGGAAAGCAGGGGCAATCTCTTCATTCATTAAAGCAGGGGCAATTTTCCTGCCTGCGTACGGGCTCTATGCTGCGGGTGTGATTCCGGAGGCATTGCTGGCTTCGATGGGAGCGCTGCAGATTGGTACCGCGCTGGGCGGGATTGCAGCAGTGGGCGCCCTGAAAAAAATAGCAGGGAAATGAATTAGGGCTCGGTTTGGGCTGAAGTGAGCTCTTCCATCTCTTTATCTGTCAGGGGCCTGTTGTTGTCTCCCCAGCAGTTGCATGCTCCCTCAAAATCCACTTCTGAAACAAGTGGGTTTGTATCATCCAGCCTCCAAATCCTCTCCTTGGATTCCTTGGGCGGAGAATCATGGAAACTTCCTGGGAGGGGTTGCCTTGCTTTTAGCTCTGCAAGGCCGGATTTACTGTTCCTGTCCGGCCCGGGCTTTTTCCCAAGGGCTTTTGGGCGGGGCCTTGCTTTTGCTGGCCCGGGCATTTCCTGTTTTCCGGCTGCGGGCGGAACACTGCTTCTTGTAGTAGTCATGTATGGATAGTTGTGCAGGAAAGAATATAAAGGTTAGGACTAGTGGGAAGACATGGAGTTATTCCATTTCAGGGTCCTTATCAGGAGGAGGGGAAAAAAGGACATCTCTTGTGTCTTTTGGCTCGCCAAAATCAACAGGCTCCCCCCTCATAAATGAAAGAATTCTTTTCACCCTTGGGTCAATCGGGGGCTCCAGGAGCTCCCGGTTTGAGAATTTTGGTTTTGTGGGCTTTCCTCCTGAGCCCTTTCCATCATCACGTTTATCCCTGAGAACCTTGCGCTTGAACACTAAGCAGCACCCACATTATAATTGCACCTTATGGAAATATAAGAGTTTGCGCGCGTTTTCCGAGCCAGGGCGGCCCAGGAGCTCCCTGTAGAGTTTCTTTACTGTAGGGTTTTCCTGGGGGACTGTGGCAAAGGTACGCTTGGAATCTGCTGCCTTGCGGAGCCCTGCGGCCCGTGCCTTGAGCTTCTCTTCAGTTACCGGGAGGGGCTGGCCAGGTCCGCCAACGCAACCATATGGGCAATTCATTACTTCCACAAAATGTACCCTCTTCCCGTTCTGGATTTCCTTGAAGAGCTTTTCGAAATTTGCAAATCCGTGCACGGTTGCAACATTGATTGTGTATGGGCCAAGCTTTACAGTGCGCTCCTTGATTACATCATCCTTGCGGAAATACTCCTCATCCTGCTTTTCCACATCCAGGACATGGGCCATTGTAGTGAGGAGGGCTTCAACCAGGCCCCCTGTAACCCCAAAAACCACTCCGTCCTTGGAGGAGCCGGGGAGGAGCTCGGAGAACTCGGACTCGGGCGCGGTTTTGAGGTCCAGGCCCTTTTTGCGGGCGAATTGCGCGAGCTCCCTGGTTGTGAGTACATAGTCCACATATGGGTTTCCGTCCGGGAACCGCTCCATTGTTTCATATTTTTTCAGGGTGCAGGGCATCACGCTTACGGAAACTATATCCTTGCGGGGCTTGCCCAACTTCTTCTGGAGGTAATGGTTGATGATGCTGCCGGTAATCATGTGGGGTGAAGCGATGGGGGAGATGTGCTTGCAGAGTGATTCATGGGTGCGTGAGCAGTAAAGCCTCCAGCCAATGCAGCAGGAATTAAATACAGGGAAATAGCCTTCTTCGCCTCGCTCAAGGGCATGGAGGATTTCGTATGCTTCTTCATATATGTTGATGTCTGCACCAAGAGGGGTGTCCACAACATGGTCGAACCCGAGTTGCTCCAGGAGCCCTATGGTTTTCCGGGTGAGGTCTTCGCCAGGGGAATAATCAAATTCTTCCCCTATTGAAACCCGGACTGCCGGGGCAATCTGCACGGCAACTATTTTTTCCGGGTCTTCGAGCTCCTGCTCCAGGGCTTCAAATAATTCTTTTTCTTTATTGATATAGATATCATCAGGCATGAGTGGAATAAGGAAAATAGAATTATAAGGGTGGCGGGAAAAACCGGCGGGGGAGCTGAAGAAACATTTAAAAAAGTGTCTATTAATAACCATTATGCTTACTTTTCGTGCGACTGCACGGATAAGTTATGTGGATATAGAATAAGTTATATGTAGGTGAGTATGAATGGCAGCAAAAGAACACATGAACATAGTGTTTATTGGCCACGTAGATGCAGGTAAATCAACCTGTGTGGGCAGGCTCCTCTATGAGACAGGAGCACTTTCTGAGCAGACCCTCAGGAAGTACAAGGAAGAAGCCGAGAAGCTCGGCAAAACTACATTTGAGTTTGCATTTGAGATGGACTCTCTCAAGGAAGAGCGTGAGAGGGGAGTTACCATTGATGTTGCACACAAGAAGTTCACTACTGACAAGTATGAATACACTATCATCGATGCACCTGGACACAGGGACTTCGTAAAGAACATGATTACTGGTGCAAGCCAGGCAGATGCGGCAGCACTTGTAGTTTCTGCAAAGGACGGAGTGCAGCCCCAGACAAAAGAGCATGGTTTCCTTGCAAAGGTGCTTGGAATCAGCCAGTTTGTTGTGCTCATCAACAAGATGGATGCAATCAACTATGATGAGAACAGGTTCAACGAAGTGAAGGGAGACCTTGAGAAGCTCCTTAAGGGGATGGGCTATGATGTAAGCAAGCTCACCTTTATCCCAACCTCCGGGTACAAGGGAGACAACATTTCAAAGAACTCCGAGAATACTCCATACTACAAGGGCCCGACACTGCTCCAGATTCTGGATAGCTTTGAAGTGCCCCCAAAGCCTGGGGACAAACCACTCAGGCTCCCGATTCAGGACGTGTTCACAATTACCGGGCACGGAACTGTGCCGGTTGGGCGTGTGGAAACAGGAAACATGAAGGTAAACGAGAAGGTTGTGTTCATGCCTTCCGGGGCATCCGGGGATGTAAAGAAAATCGAGATGCACCACCAGGAAATGAACGAGGCAAAGTGCGGAGACAACGTTGGGTTCAACGTGAAGGGCGTAGACAAGAAGGACATCAAGAGGGGAGACGTTCTTGGTGCATCTTCAAACCCGCCTACAGTTGCAGACGAGTTCACTGCACAGGTAGTTGTGCTGAACCACCCGACTGCAATTTCTGTGGGTTACACCCCGGTATTGCACATCCACACTGCACAGTTTGCAGCTAAAATTACTGAGATTGTGGAGAAGAAGGGCCAGGAAGGAAAGGCGGACTTCATCAAGACCGGTGATGTGGCAGTGGTTAAGTTCAAGCCGCTCAAGCCCATCGTGATTGAGAAATATGCAGAATTCCCTCCACTCGGAAGGTTCGCAATCAGGGACATGGGGCAGACAGTTGCGGCTGGTGTCGTGCTGGACGTAGTCCCGAAGAAGCAGTAGCTTCTTCCCCTTTTTTCTTTTAATTTTGGAAACGTGGTATAATGACGAAGGCGAAAATAGTCCTCAAGGGCGAAACACCTGAAGACCTTGGCAAGGTAATCAGCCAGATAAAGGACCTTTCAAGGACCCTGAACATGAAGGTTACCGGCCCTGTGCCGATGCCGAGGAGGAGGCTGAAGATTAACACAAGGAGGACACCCTGCGGGGACGGCTCCGACACTTATGAGCACTGGGAAAAGAGAATTTCCAAGAGGCTCGTAATTGTGGAAGGCGATGAGAAGATGATTCGTCAGATTCTGCGTGTTAAAGTGCCGGATTCAGTCTTCGTTAAAATCTCCCTGGTTTAGGCCCGGGAGAGCTTACCCTTTTTATCTTTTCCTTCCAATAAAACAAAAACATCCCAGTTGGGATAAGACAAAAAGGACGGAGCAAAGCTGTGTTTTTGGTGCGGCTTTTTGCCCCGGAGTAAACCAAAAAGGCAGCGTAAAACGGTGTTTTCTTGAGCGCATGCTCAAGAGAAGCGGCCGAATCGTGAACTTTGTTCACGAGAAGAAAGCGAAGCTTTCTCAGAGGTCGCTAAGATTTGACGCAACTTTTTGGGTAGCGTAACACGTTTATAAAAAGTTGCGCCATGGTAGCTCAGTAGGTAGAGCGCGTGCTTGGTAAGCACGAGGTCGCGAGTTCGATTCTCGCTCATGGCTTGAAGGCGTGAAATGGCTTTCTGATTTTAACTAATAGAATACTGGCTTTCAGTGGGTAAGCTGCATGGAAAGTTCCTGGTGCTCGAGCTCCCTGCGGTCTGGGCCATTTTGGGTAAAGCCGAATTTCTCGTAGTAAGCCCTGAGGGCCCTGTAAGAAGGAGGGAAATCCCTGGTTGGGATTATGGTGATGCGGGAGATTCCTGAATCCTCTGCAAGGGCGCGGGCGGATTCCAGGGCTATGGGGAGGACTCCGTAGCCACGGTCTTCTCCAGAGGGCCGTGCGAAACGGGGGCGGGGAGCGAATTCAGAGGAAGTATTGAGTTCGTGGACCTTTACGCAATTGCGGGCCTTGCTTACTACAAGGTAGATTTCCAGCTCTATGCGGCCAAGGGGGCGCGTGTGGTTCAGGAGGGTGATTTTGTAAAAGAGGTCGAGGGCGCCGGAGTAAAAGAACCCTCCCTGTGCCTGGAAGCGGTCCCCGCGGATGTTGCGCATCGTGCAGGGCGGCTCGTAGAATAAGCGTTTTCTTGTGAATGGCTTGGGGCAGGATTTCCTGCAGGGGACAGGAGCCTTGCGCACATGCCTCAAAACTCTTTGGAGTTCGTGCATACTGGAATGATATGTGGTAAATAGTTTAAAAAAAGCAGGGTTTTTACTGACGTGAGTTTATAAAGGTTCTCCAATACATAAATGATGGATTAAGATGCAGGACAGCAAAGAGCAGCCACCGCCGGCACCTCCGGAAGATATTGTAAAAATGTCAAAGCACAAGCTATCTTCCGATGCAAACCCCCGTGAGATATTCTGGGCAATGGTAGAAGCATACAGGGAGAATGAAGGCTTCGGGGAGATGGTGGAAAAATATGCAGGGGTACGTGAGGCGCTGGTGAACATAGGGTGCAGCGTGCTCCAGGAGCACCCGAAGGCGCACAGGATGAGGGTGCCCAAAGCTACTCTTGCAAAATGCCTTTTCTCCATGATCGTGGTGGGAAAATGGGGAGATGTGCTAGAAAGGGCGCTGAGCAACCTTTATGAGAGGAAAAAGGGGCCGCACCTGAAAATGATGATGGCTTTTGGGGATGCATTTGAGAAAAACAAGGAGCTTGTGGGGGGATGGCTCAAGGGAATACTCAGCGAGGAGAGGCCACCTGAAGCTGTACTTGCTTACATAAGCGAGGTAGGGGACAAACAGCTTGTGAAATATTTGAGGGGGGAGCTGCTGAACATTGCGAGGACAGAGATAAACGAGCCCCAGGTATTTGCAATGGAGGCCCTTGCGATTCTGCTTCCAGAAGATGCAGATGCGGCCAAGTTGTTTGTGGACATGATGGACGACTGGGACCTGGAAACAAAGAGAGTGGCGCTGGAAACACTTAAGGCGCACAAGATTGAGCCGGCTGCTAAGAAGGCAGTGGGGCTTTATGCATATGAGCCGGATGAAATATTCAGGATGTCGCTAGAGCACATAATATCAAATTCAAAAGAAGCTGCCGGGGAGGAATTCACGAAAATGTTTTCCAGGCTCAGGGGGAGGGAGATGGAGGAAATTGGTGCGCTTGCAAGGAAAATATATGGAAAGAAAAGGGCAAAGGGGCTGATTCCGGAAAGCCTGCCACCTGAGGTGAAAAAGCAGGCGGAAACGGCGGTGGGGTAAATGATGGAGATGATAAGGATTCCGGAAGAGCGGGTTGGAGAGCTCATAGGTGAAGAGGGAAAAAACAAAAAACGAATCGAAGAGCACTTTGATGTGAAAATTAGCGTTAAGGATGAGGGGGAAGTGACAATTGAGGGGGAAGGGGCAGATGCATTTTTTGCAAAAGATGTGGTGCATGCAATAGGGAGGGGCTTCAAGATGGGGGAAGCGGTTAAGCTTTTTAAAGATAATTATCTATTCCATGTGATAGATTTAAGGGACCAGTTTAACACCGACAATGCACGCAAGAGAATGAAAGGGAGGGTAATAGGGGAGAAAGGAAAAATCAAGACCGAGATAGAGCAGTCCACGGACGCAGACCTCTGCATTTACGGGCACACAGTTGCCATAATTGCTCCTGCGGAAATGATGGAATTTGCAAAAGAGGCAGTATTCAAGATCCTTGATGGGGCTCCGCACACAACGGTGCTCAACTACCTTAAAAAAGTGCGTGGGGTGAAGCTGGCCATTAAGCTCAAGGGGTAGAACATGGCTGATATATTCGGAGGATTCAAGGAATATTCCGTTGCGGAATTTTTCAAGAAAAACAGGCAGATGCTTGGGTTTTCAGGGAAAGTGCGCTCGCTTACAACTATTGTGCATGAATATGTGACTAATTCGCTGGATGCGGCAGGTGAAGCGAGGATGCACCCTGAACTTGAGGTCTGGGTTGAAGAAGTTGAGAAAAACGAGAGATATAAGGTAAGGGTGAAGGACAACGGGCCAGGGATTCCGGAAAACATACTGGGCAAGGCCCTGGGGATGATGCTTGCGGGGACAAAATTCCACAGGTATGTGCAGCAGAGGGGGCAGCAGGGGATAGGGGCTGCGGGATGCACGATGTACTCACTTATCAGCACAGGGCAGCCAATTAGCGTGGTTTCCAGGCACAAAGGAAAAAAAGTAAGCTGCAAGCTGGGGATTGACTTCAAGAAAAACAAGCCGGTGCTTACGGATGTGGTGAGGGAGGACTGCGGCCCTGAAGAGCATGGGCTTGATGTAGAAGGAGTTTTTGCAGACACAAAATACGAGAAGGGGGGCTATGGGGTGGGGGAATACCTGAAACGCACCGCGATTGCAAATCCCCATGCAACAATCATTTTCAACAGCCCGGAAGGAGACAGGTTTGTCTATCCAAAATCCGTGGAAAGGCTTCCGGAAAAGGCAGAGGAAGTTAAACCTCACCCGCTGGGGGTGGGGGCAAATGACCTGCTGGACATTGCAAAGGCGGCGAAGGGATATACAAGGCTTTCCGCAATGCTGCAGAATGAGTTTACAAGAGTGAGCCTGAATAAGGTAAAGGAGCTAAGGGACCTTGTGCCGGATGTGAACCTGGACATGAGCCCCTCAAGGCTCACATGGGATGATGCGGAGAAGCTTGTGGTGGGGTTCAGGAAAGTGAAATGGATTGCCCCTGCTACTGATTCAGTGATTCCGATTGGGAAAGAGCAGATTGAGAAATCCCTTGTAAACATACTAAACCCTGAACTGGTTTATGTCACGAGCAGGCCGCCCAAAATTTACAGGGGAGGAATCCCATTTGTGGTGGAAGTGGGGATTGCATATGGGGGTGACATCAACAAGGAGGGGAAAGGGGGAGTGGTTATGAGGTTTGCGAACAGGGCTCCCTTGCTATTTGATGCAGGAGGCTGCGCGATTACCCAGACTGCAAAAAGCGTGGAATGGAAGAGATATGAGATAAAGAAATTTGATGAGGAGCCAGTGGCCATACTTGTGAACCTTGCAAGCGTGCACGTTCCGTATACTTCTGCAGGGAAGCAGTCGGTATCTTCTGAGGATGATGTTGTTGAAGAGATAAAAAATGCGCTGATGGAGGCAGGGAGGCATGTGCAGAAGCACCTTTCAGGGAAGCGCAGGGAGCGGGAAAAGAGCACTAAAAAGAAGGCGATCCTGAGGTATGTGGGGCAGATAAGCGGGGACCTTGCAGAGCTTGCGGGGGAGGAAAAAAGCAAAAAAGAGATTGAGGCGGAGCTCCAGAAAATGATTTCGGAGAGGTTTGAGTAAGATGTGCGGATTCGGATGCAATACGCCCCAAGATGCCGTTTGCCTTCCTAATGAAGATAGATATTTTGGTGTGTGGAAACACAGCAAAATATCTCCAGAAAGCTTCATGGGAATAATACCCATATTTTGGGGGGAGTCCGGAGGAACCGGAACTGGAGGGGGGTGCAACCCTCCTGCGGTTCAGATTAAGAGGTTTGAATAGATGGGAGAGAAAGAAACAATTGAGAAGCTTGAAGGCCTTGGGAGAAAAATGGTTGGGCAGGTAAAGGAAAAGAAATCTCCCACTTTTGAAACCCCGCTGAGGAGCAGGGGAAACATAGAATATGACAATGCTGTTGGGTTTCTGCGCCTGGGGGACAAAAGGGAAGAAAGGAGATTCCTGAATGTGGCCCAGGCAAGGACATTCATGCAGACTGTTGCAGTTGCAAACAAGACCAAGAAATTCCTGATTGAAGATTTGCATACGAGCATCAGGGGGCTTTACTACCAGCTGAAGTTCAGCCTGGGGGAAAACCTGGACGAAAGCCTTTTTGAAGAGCAGACTGAATCCAATGCGCTGATTGAGGACCTGGAAGTTGCGATGGGGATAAAGAGGGAAGACCTCCACCTTACCACGGACAGGAAGGGAGTTGTTGCAGGCAACATGATTGTGAAGGACAATTTTGCAGGAGAGGAGATTACCATAAACTGCGCAAAGCAGGGAAGAAGCGGGTGGATGATCCCCAGCGACGTGGACAACGGGATGGAATTTGTGGATGTGAAGGCGGACTATGTGCTGGTTGTGGAAAAGGACGCGCTCTGGCAGAGGCTCAATGAAGACAAATTCTGGAAAAAAGACAACTGCATACTCATCACGCCCAAAGGGCAGGCTTCCAGGGGGACCAGGAGGCTGATAAGGAGGCTGGCAGACAAGGGCATACCAGTATATGTGTTTACGGACTGCGATGCATGGGGATGGTATATCTACTGGACAATTAAAACCGGAAGCATGAACCTTGCATACCTGGGAAGGGATTTCTCAATTCCGGAAGCAAGATTCCTGGGAGTAACTATGGCAGATATTGAGAAATTTGGTTTCCTCAAGAAGCTCACAATAAAGGCAAAGCCGATAGATATTAAAAGAGCGGAAGAGATGATGAGTTATCCGTGGATTAGTGCGCATCCAGAGTGGGTAAAAGAGCTCAAAAAAGTGGTAAAGGAAAAGAGGAAGATTGAGCAGGACGCACTCCAGGGCAAAAAACTTACATTCGTAGGAGAATACATACGAAAGAAAATAAACAACAAAGAGTGGTTGCCATGAACCTTCCGTCAATGTCGCTTGTCCAGCAGCTCGAGGATGTACTAAAAGATGCAAGGCCTTTCAGGAAAGAAAATGAGGGGAAATTGGAGGAAGTGAGGGAAAGGATGATTACTGCGGGGTTCAATGCGCCTTTCAAGGGAATCCTGCAGAAGACCATGGAAGAAGCAAAGGACATGGATGAGGCTGAATGGACAGACCTGAAAAAGCAGATTTCTTATTTCAAGCAGATTGCCAATTTGAAAAAATACAGCCTTGCGCGGGCAAGCGTTGCGCTTTCAGCCCACAGGCTTTCAGGGCACTTCCTGGAAATGGGGTATGCAGACATTGTGGAGCATACCCCCCTTGACGGCAACCATATAGGCATCCTGATGGAGGCCGGGGCAGAAGGGATACTTGCATACAGGACCATAATGGACAGGATGGACATGATGGCAGATGTCAGCAGGTGCTTCCAGGTAAAAGTCAAAAGCGGAGGAGAAACCCACACCGTCCAGATCGAGGACAAGGAAAGGATAGATTACAAAGTGGCACGGATGTTTGGGATGGAGGCAGTTGTTACTGAAGTAAAGCCAAGCCTGAAAAGAAAGCCGATTATAGGGTCCAAGGGAACCAGGATATCGCTTGTCGCTGCGATAGTCAATTATATTTCAAAGAATGTTGAAGATGGGCTCCTGGGGAAAGAGCAGGGAAAGCTCAGGGAATATAACCAATACATGAGGGGGAAGGGGCTGAGGCCTGATGTACGCATAGACCAGGTAGAGGGGTATGAAGAGATAAAAAAAGAGCTTGCAAAAAAAGGGGTGCTTGAAAGCAAAGGAGGGGAATACAGGATGGGCAAGGAGATGGCAAAAGAGATAGACCAGAGGAAAAAAGAGAGGAGGGACAAGATTCTGGAGAGGAGCACCATGCTGCTTCTCAGCCCGATGTTCAAATTTTACCTTACTACCCCAAGGGAGCAGAGAAAAAAGAGCAACCTTTACCCTGGGATGGCAGTGGTACCAAGCAACAGCCAGATAAGGGTCTTCATGTTCCTGCACGAAGCTGATGAAGGCCTCCCTGCAACTTCAATACTCCGGAAGAAAATGGAGATGGAGGAGATGGGCGTGCGGGTGGACAACAGGAAACTGGCTGCTGCAATCCTTCTCCAGGAAAGCGAGAAAAGCCCGGAATGGATAGCGGAGTTCCTTGGGATGAGCACGGGAGAAGTAAATGCATCGAAAGTGCTGCTGAAATCAATGGAAAAGGAAGGAAAGGGAGGGGAATTCCTCAAAAGGATTAAAAAGGATTAGTTCAAAAAAGATAAAATTCAGTCGCAGGTGAGAAGGCATGCCAGATTATTCAAAAGAACCCAGTGCAATTGAGCTGAAAGGAACCAGGAATGAGATATACAGGACCATAACAGACAATAGGGAGGCAGAGGAATTCTTCCTAAAGACAAAGCCCAATGTGATGATGTTTGTTGTGCTGCTGAATGAAACAAAAATAAAAAAGCTCTATATAAGCGAGGGAATTTCCCGCACTATACCTCAAAAAGTTATGGGGAGCCTTGGCAAGAGCGTAAAAGTTGTTGTGAAAAAATGCAGGAGGGGACGGCCCCAGAAATACGATGAGAAAAAAATACGGAAAGTGCTTTCCAAGAAAACAAGCAACAAGGAGAAAATGGAGGAGCTGGGGATGCCTAGGAGGACATTCTTCTACTGGAAAAAGAAGCTTGGGTTCGGGAAAAAATAGGGCCGGAGTATTGCATTATTCTTCTGTTTCTTCTTCCTCCAGGCCCTCTGCAGTCCCTTCCGGAGTGCTCTCCAGGGGGTCTTCCTGGGATTCCAGGTAATCTACCAGGTTCTGTTCATGCTCTGCCTCATCATACTTGTCGCATTCCAGGAGGGCTTTGTAGTGTCCTAGCAGGCGGAGGCCGTAGCCGGCTGCCTGCTGGTTTTGGAGCGAGGGAATCTTGCAGTACTGGTAGTAATCTATAAAGTTCTCCTGGTTGCAGCAGGGGTTGTTATCCTTCGCAGTTCCGTCGCTGTTGCAGCAGGGATGGGCGGTTGCGGATGCAACTGAACAGTAATCATCAGTTATACCAGTGCTGTCGGCATAATCATCTATCCAGCTGCGCCCTGCATCCGGATCTACGCCATTCTGGAAAGCAGAGTATCCATTGTAGTAATAGGCTGCAAAAAATATTGCGTGTGCATACTTCATGTTTAGGTATTCTTCGCTGTCTTCTCCGTATTCGTTTTTTAAATAGGTGATTCCAAGGTCTCCCTCATTGGAACTCACTATGGATTTTCCTTTGCTTAACTTTTTCAGGAGGATTGCGGTTCCCACACATGCGTTGTGGGCCTTGTTGAAGGGGTTGAACCCTGCTTCGGAATTTGCAGAGCACCAGAGGGCTTCATTTTCGATATCTGAATCAGGGGGATGGTCCAGCCAAATCTCCTCAGGATAAACATGCACCTGCATCAGGCCCATGGAATGCTTGCGATAGCCTGAAGGTGCGCACTGGTATCCGCAGATTCCTTCCGGGTCATCTACGCACTGGGGGAAGTTGTTGAGCCCAAAATCGACATTGGATGCTTCACACATGTCGCAGTTTGGGGGATTGGTGCAGACCCCATTTTCGTCCTGTGCATTGAAGCCTGTTTCTCCCCAGGTAATTGCACGGGCAAGAACAGGGTCGGAATCACGTAGCTCTGCAAAAATATCCAGCTCAGGGTACCATTCGCACTGCGCCTCACCAGCGGAATAGGAAGGCAGGTCTATTTCATCCGGAACTTCAGTCATCAGCTGCCCTGTGCACCTGTAAAAGGCGGGAAACGGGGCAATGGTTTTGCCCTCGAGCTCCTCTGGAGTCGGAGGTTCCCCGAAATAGGACTCAAATAGCTGGAACATATTGTAGTTGTTTGAAAAAGAACAGTCTGCACAGGGGCTGGGTGAGAAAACAAGTGGGATAAGGCCCCTGGAGGTATAGTATGTCTGGCAGAGAGAAAACCACTGGGTGTGCTGGGGGTATGTGGTGCCATCTACGTCCATCATTCCACAGGAGCTGCATTCAAGCGGGCCGGATCCTACACCATAAAGGGAGTAAGGGGCGAGGCCGATTACGCCGCTGTTTATGAATTCGGGGATGAAGCGGTAGAGGTCCCCATAAGCCTGCACTGACTCCTTGGAAGTCCAGGTGCAGTAATCCGGGTTGCTGAAGAAACCTGCTGCATTGGACCCTCCTTCATCGAATAGCACATATGCCCAGAGGGTGGGCTTTCCATAATTCTCGAGTATGTAATCTGAGTAGGCTGCGCCGTCCCATAGGAGGGAGGTCCCTATGCAGTTTTTTGCATGGTGGGAATTCAGCCCTACTGCAACAAGGTCTATGCTCTGGGCAGCCTGCGGGTCGCTGAATATATAGTCTATCGCATCATAAGTGTGGTTGTAGCCATAAGGCTCCCCTTCCACTTCAGTAAAATCGTATTCAAGGCGGGGGCCGATTGCAATCAGGCAGTCCGGGCACTTGGAGTCCATTGCTATGGCCTGGTCTATCGCATTATCCATCTGGGTTATGTTCTTGGGGTCAAAATCAAATTCAGCGCTTATTATTACCGGGCCGGAATCTTCAAACTGCTCTGCTATATCCTCTGCCCGTGTGGTGCTTATGGCAGTGCCTCCACTATACAGAAGGTAGACAGGGAGCACGTCCTTTTCAAGGAAGCACTCCGCCCGGTCTGGCTGGGGTATTGGGTAATCATAGCCCTCGGGTGAAGAAAGCCAGCGCACAGCAAGCCTGAGGGAATTGTTGCAGTATCGGTTTGCATCCGCAAACTCTGCAAAATTTGAGCCCTGGCCAAGCATGAAGTAATGGACCTGCTCCGGTCCAAAGAGCATTGCGCCCAGGCCAGGGGAAGAAGAATAGTCAAGGAACTTTTCCTCTGTGCAGCCTGATTCAAAGCGGCAGCTTCCCCCCTCCAGGTCGATGGAATAGAAGCGGTTGAAGGGATTGAGAAGCTCAAATCCTGAATTCTCGCAGACCATGCAGATGCAGTCCTCATCTGTAGGCTCGCAGGAGCCTCCTTCCAGGTCTATGGGGTCAGTGCGGTTAATGTCCCCTGCTTCTTCAGAATAGTACTCCTCCATGGAGGAGCACCCAAACAGCAAAAGCGCTAGCAGTATAAATATGTGGTATTTGCTCATGGTTCTCTACCCCAGAGTGTTCCCCAGGCACGCTTCCTTAGGTAAACCCAGTTTTCCTTTCTTTCCCTCAGGACGCCCTTTGGGCCGCCCACTGAAGTGCCGCGCAACCCTGTGCCTGAGAGGTCTTCATTGAGCAGGTTGCGCTGGATTCCATGGGTGCAAGTGTGGTTCTGCCCCGGGTTCACTGTCTCGTGGCAGTAAGGGCACCTTGTTTTTCTTGCGCATGCGTGGCAGACTCCTCCCTCAACCATTGGGCTGCCGCAGGCCTGGCAGTAGCGGATGCTCTTCCTGAAACCAAGTTCCGCCTTCCTGTGGAGGAAGTTGCCGAGCCTCTCTGCGCCCCGTATCCCTACGTTCCCTATGCCCTGGCCGATATTTGCCATCCTGCCGCCGCGGTTTGTGGAGACATTGGTTGTGGCTTCGCGGAACATGTCCCTTGCCCCGAGTACTGTCCTTGAGAATCTGCCCATATAGGCTGCGCCTTTGTATGCAGCAAATGTTGCAGGGTTAAGGAACCTAAAGAGTGTGTTTTCCGGGAACTTATAATGGCGGAGCTCTGAATTCCTTTCATTCATCAGGTTGAATGGGTTTATGTCCCTTTTAACAAGGCCTAGGTTGGCCTGCTTCCTGACATAATCATCGTATTCAAAGTAGGGGCGGAAGCGGGACTCGTAGCGGAGGTAATTTGCTGCGCGCGGGTCCATCTTTACATTATGGCTGAAATCCAGGTAAGTGGCGCCCGGGTTCGTGTTGCCCCAAATTGAATTCACCCCTGCCTGGTAGCCCCAGGTATCTTCATGGGACCTGGTAACACCGCTGATTATCTCTGAACCTCCATATCCCCTCTTGACCATCGGGCCTGCCATTTTTGTAAGCTGGGAGCGGACAGCCCCGGGGGAAACATAATAGGGGTTGGTATCTGAGCGGTTCATCGGGGTTGAACCATTGCCCAGAATCTTGCTCTGTATCCAGCGGTTGGGGACGAATGATGCAAATGGTGCAATTGGGGAGCCCCCTGCAATCGCTGCAAAGCGCTTCCAGTTTGTTGCGGTGGGGTCAAATGAAGCATAGAACCAGTTGAGCATCGCTGCTGCAGCCTCGCTCTTCCTGGACGGAGTAAATGAGTAGGGGTTGAGTATGTTGCGCTCAAGCTCGAATGCAGGCGGCTCGGGCCTGTCCACTCCCATGGCCTTTAGGCGTTTTTCAGCTTCATTGCGGGCTGCTGTTGCTGAAAGCCCGTAATCGCTTTTGTACTGGGAAACCAGGTTGTCGTAGCGGGCATTGTATGTGGAGACTTTTTGCGCATAATCCTCCATGACCTGTTTGGGCGGCTGCTGGTACTGGCGGTCATACTTGGACATGTAACCCCATCTGGAAGTCACGTAAGTCCTGTAGCCAACTCCAAGAGGGGTGCCTATTGCCCAGTTGAATGCCTGGGGGGCCCACTGGAGGCCCCACATGCGCTCGCGCACATTGGCCTTGAAGCCTTTCCAGGTTGTCCAGGGCTGCTGGTAGCCTGCATAAGTCCACCTCCTGTAGAGGCCCGGGCCGAAAGCCATTGCAGGCCCATGGTGGAAGAATGCTGAGAAGATGAAGCCTGAGCCTACTGCAGAAGAATTGCCCCTGGGGTCACGGGTGATTGTCTCGTCCCAGATGGCATGGTAGCGAGTAAATGAATCCATAAGCCGGTTGTACTCGCGCATCGCAGGGTCTTGGTTTACGCGCATGTCAGGGTTTCCGAATTCCCCTGCTGCAAGCTTTGATGCGAACTTGCCCCCCACCTCACGGAAATAGCCGGAAACAAGGCTTCCTTCATATTCTGCCTTCATCTGCTTTCCAAATGTATTGAGCATGAAATGCTCCAGGCCAAGGTTGGCATTCTTGAGTATTGGGTCCCAGACATTGCGCCCGGAGTTCACCGCATTCTTTACCCAACCTTTAAGGCCGGTGAGCTTTTCGTAATTCTGCACCTGGTCCACTTTGAGGTCTGCAGTTGCCCTGGGCATCATCTTAACTGCATCAAAAGAATTGAAATGTGTCCAGTCTCCTGTTTTCTGCGCAGAATTGTAGAGGAGCAGGGCAACCTTTACGTGCCTCTCTTCTCCTGGAGAACCCTCTTTGGCCCAGTCCATCAAAGACTTTGCGGCCCTTTCCTTCTGGTCCTTGTCTACTGCGCCCTGGAAATCCTTGAGCATAAGCTCCATCTTTACATCCTCACCGAACTTCCCGAACCTGGTGAGGTCAAGCTTGCTTAGCTGGGAGCCGGCATACTGCGGGAGGAAGAGGGGGCTGGAGCCATGGATAAGGTAGCCTGCCATTGCAGCGCAGGCTTCAGCTTTCTTGGGGTCTTTCTTTGCAAGGGAAGAAAGCTCGGAGAAGAGTGAATTGATATCGTTTGGCCCGTATTTGAGGGTGGCTTTCCCCTCCCGTACTCTGGCAAAATTGTCAAGCATATTTTTGTAGTTGGAAATAAGTTTGTTTGGAACTCCGCGTATCTCGCCTTCGCCCAGCAGATAATCAACATCCCCGAGCATTTTGCGGATTGCATTGTCCTTGCCCAAAGCCCCGTAAAGCACTTCCCGGAGGGGCTTCTGCTTCAGGAATTTTTCCGGGGCAAACTCCTCCCAGTATCCGCCGCGCCTTATGTAAAAGGCAGCATTCACTACACGGTCCCCCTGTGCAGTCCGGTAGATGTGCTCCTGGATAAAGGGGGCGTAAGAGCCTTCCCTGAGCCTTATCCATTCGGATTCTGAAATCTCTTCCAGGGAATGTTTCCTGCCCATGAATTCCAGGACTTGCTTGTCCGTAATTTTAGTAGGGTCGATTTTGCCCCTGGCTAATCCCTTTTCCTTCTCTTCGCTGCGGGCAATGAAAGCGCGGTAGGACGCCATTATATTCTTGAAGCGGTCGTATTCGACCTGGGAAGTGAAATAGGTATTTGGGTTGTCCTGCTCGACTATTCCGCGGAGGCGCCTTAGGAGGTAGCTTGGGACAACAACATCATTCATGTAATGGTCTGCTGCCGCCTTGTAGCTGAGCTTTCCTCCTGATTGCTCAATAAGCTGCTGGACTGCAACAGGCACATTGTGGGCACGGTGAATTTCACCAAAAGCTTCGTTTTGCACTGAAGTCTGGGCTCCTCCTGTGGGCCCTCCCAGGACCCTCCAGTACCCCTTCATGTCCATGCGCCATTTTCCAGGGATGGGGCCATATTCCGGGCCATGGCCCATTACTCCCATTAGGTCCTCTTCCATTCCAACAACGCCTTGCTTCTTTGTGGGGCGGGCAGAAGGTGCATAGAGCGCACCTATTAAGTCAGAAAATGGGGCTTTTTTCAAGCTTGGGTCTGCAAGGGAGCGGAGCCAGAGCTCTGCATTCTTCATTACCTGGACCAGGCGCTTGTCAAGGCCTGGGGTATCCGGGTCCATTATCCCCCAACGTTCATTAACGACACGGAGGAATGCATAGTTTGCAACCTCCCGGATTGATAGGGGGCCCTGGCCGGACCGCGTGGGGGACTCGAGCGCCTCCCTGTACTTGGAGCGGAAAAGGGTGCCCAGGGTGAAATCAGCCTTTCCCTCTGAAACTGTGGTGCGCCCCACAGTAAAGAAGAACTTTCCATCAGGCTCAAATGCATTGAAACTTTCCTTTAGGCCAATCGGCTCATCAACGGAAAACTGGTCCTTCAGGTATTCCTGGAGGCGGATAAGCTTCTGGCAGTCGATAGCATCATCATTGTCTTCATCTAATATGCCCGGGCCGGCAGCGGAGGAAGGCATTTCAGAATCTATTTCCTCAAGCATCCGTATTGCATTGGAAACCCCTGCCTTATCGTAGGCAATTCCGGCGCTGTCCATAAGGGCCATAATCTGCTTGGCTTTTTCCAGGTCCCCGAGGCCCTTGTTTGAGAGGATTTTCCTTAATTCGGCTTCTATTTTTGCAAATTGCTTGGGCTTGAAGCCCTTGAACATCAGTTCTTCAGGGGTTTTGAAGCCTACTTCAAGGAGCTCCTTCTTGCTGAAATCCATTTTCCCCCCGTACTTTGCAATGATTGTGCCAAGGAGCCAGTTTACTACATCCCGCCTTGCTTCGGTCATCATGCGCTTATAGAGGGCTGCACCATACTCAAAATTATTGAAGACCTGAACATTGCCCGCCTCGCTGATGTCCGTGGAAAGCCAGTTGTAGAGAGGGTTGGGCTTCTCCCCCTTCCTGCGGGCATCCCTTACTGCCTGGTTTACGAAATTGGTGAACCTGCCCTTCTTTGCCCCTTTTTCCTTGGGAAGGACGAGGTTGCCTGCGGTCCTTACAGCAGCTTTTGCAGAACTGGAATAGAATCTTTTTACATGCCTTGCCCCGTAGAAAAGGGAAGCGGTCCCCCCCATTATGTGTGTGCCTATGAATGGGAGCTTTCCAAGGGTTTTTCCAAGCGGGGACTTGAACCAGGCAGGGATCTCCCCTGTAGAATCAACAAATGATTTCTGCTGCATTGCATTGAGCATGTTCATCTGGGAAAGAAGAACAACTGCATCATGGGAAGATTTTTTCTTATTCAGCTCTTCCGCATCAGGGGATTGCTCGATGTCGCGGAGATATTGGGCATACGCTTTCTGGAGCTCCGGGTCAAGGAGGCTCTTGCCCTTCATTGAAAGCATGCCCTGGATATACCTTCGGCCTTTTCCGGCAATAACTGCGCGCAGGGCCATCATCTTGATGGTTTCGCTTGCGCCGGAATTCATTATGAGGTTTACAAGGTGCTTGTTGTAGCCGCCTTTCTTGCGCAGGTAGCGGAGGAGGCGCTGGGATGTTGCTTTGGATGCGGCGGCGATGCCTCCTGCTTCTCCGCCCATAGCGCCCATCTCGCCCATGATCCTTCCAAAGCCGGTTCCCATCCTGAGGCCACTATAGGATATGGATTTTGCCTTGGGGAGGAGAGGTGTTGTTATGTCCAGGAGGGAGATTGGGCTCCTTCCTGCAAAGAACATTGATGCCAGGAGCAGGCCGCCCAGGAGCATGGAAATAAAGCAGAGCGGATTATCGTTTTCCGAAAGTGCCCCTTTTATCTGGTTGCGCATTACTCCGAGTGCAGTAGTGTTTTTGTCGCAAACCAGTATTCTCTCTTCCACATATGGATATACCTCGTCATCAACCTGGGTGCCAAAAACCGAATCACCAAAAGTTACAAAAACATCTGAGCAGGTTCCCGAATACACCTCTTCATATAAGGGGCATTCTGCAATCCCCTCCTCATCTGTTTCCACCTCTTCGCAGCCAAGTATCTCCTCTTCCACGTAAACAAATGCGCCTGTGTCATCCTCAACCTGTTTCATGTAGCGGAAAGAGAGGTAAGCTCCGGGGAGGGGCTTGGTTTCGGACTCGAGGTTGCCTACCAGGTCTTCGAACTCCGTAAGGCCGGATTCCTCAAGTATTTGCTCTGCGGCTTCCTGGTTGCCTTTTTCCGCTTCGCGGAATGCATCTGTAAGGTCGGGCAGGTCATGTGAAATGTCCCCTTCAACAGTGAGGTAAGTGAGCTTGGCAGTCACTGTTCCATCGGCTGCAGAAACATCCAGGAAGGTTATCTTGTTGGAGAGGTCCTCGCTCGTGAAGCCCGCTGTGGAAGACAGGGAAACAAGCAAGGATAATGCTAACAGTAATTTACACCAATTGCTCCTCACTACAACTGCCGCCATAATGATATTTTAGCAGAATATATTTATAAGGCTTAGGAGGAACTCCGAGAGAACTAAGGGAAAGCGCAGGCAGCCCAATCAGAATCAAAAAGGGAAATGAGGGCGGAAACTACATTGCCCTGCACAAGGAGGGAAATCTCACGGTTGGAATTGAGCGCGGAATTGGACAGGTTGTGGGAGCCTACCAGGGCTGCCTGGCTGTCCACGATTATTAGCTTGGGGTGGGAGAGCTTGTATGCATCAGAAGCCCAGCAGACCGAGGCGCCTGCCCCTTCCAGGCGGGAGAACGCGAGGTAATTTGCGCCTGTGCGCTCCTCAAGGATTACCTTTACATCAACACCGCGGTAGTGGGCGGAAACAAGGGAATCAACCACTTTTTCGGAAGTAAGAATGTACATGTCTATGTAGATGGAATGCCGGGCGGAATCAATAAGGGAGAGTATCTCGTCTTCTGCGCCAGGGGAGGAAACTACAGAAACAGAATAGGCAGGAAGAAACAGAAAAGCAAGAAGAAGAAATAGAAATGCACCGGCAAAAAGGCCGGCAAGAAAATCCCTGTTCATCTAGTGCCTTCGGGAAAGTGCAAACGCACCAGCGGCAACAAGTGCAAATGCTGGCCCGCAGCAGCATGTGCCGTATTCATCATAATAATACTCATCGTCGTAATAATATTCGTCATCATAGCCGGTGTATGCCATTACTGTGCCTGCAAGGACGAGCATCAGGCATAATGCAAGATAGATTGCCTTCATATTCATCACGGAAAGATATCAACCAAAACCTATAAAAAACTCCCTTCTTTTATTGCAGGCATGATTGGGATAATTGGGGGCAGCGGAATCTACTCCCTGGGGAACATGGAGAGGGAAACCATGGAAACCCCTTATGGAGAAATTGAATTGTATAGGGGCAGGAGCGGGGGGAAAGACATCCTTTTCATACCAAGGCATGGGGAAGAGCACGGGACCCCTCCTCATAAAGTTGATTACAAGGCAAATATCTGGGCGATGAAAGAGGAGGGGGTGGATGCGCTGGTCGTTTTTTATGCTGCAGGCAGCATTGGGGACTACAAGCCCGGGGAACTGGTTTTGCTTGAGGACTTTATTGGGTTTTATTCTCCGATTACGTATTATGATGAGTTTAAGGAGAAGATAATGCATGCGGACATGAGCGAGCCTTACAGCAAAAAAGCCAGGAAAATTGTTGAGTGTGCTGCAAAAAAGGCCGGGATAGAGTTGAGGAGTGGAGGCGTTGTTGCTACCACTCACGGGCCAAGGTTTGAAACCCGGGCAGAGATTAAGGCGCTTGGGGGAATGGGGGCAAACCTGGTCAACATGACCAGTGCGTATGAGGCGACGCTTGCGGGGGAGCTTGGCATTCCTTTATGCGGGATTGCAGTTGCAACAAATTATGCTGCAGGAGTGAAGGGAAAAGAATCTCTTGGCCATGGGGAAGTGCTGGAAAAAATGCATGAAGCAAACAAGAAAATAAAAAAGATTGTGGAGGGAATTGAGGGATGCTAACGGCTCTGTGTGCTGCTACCTGGTTATTTTGATGTCTTCCAGCTCCTTGAGGTATTTGGGGTGCTTTTCGAAATATTCCCTGACTGGCTGCAGCATCTCAACCAGCTCTTTCCCTACTGCGTTCTTGAGGTCCATGGGATGGAGGGCTCCAGAAGTGTAGGCTTCACGTAGCTCTTTTGGGGTTGCATACTCCGTATCCCCCCCAAATTTTTCTGGGCGCTCAACTTGCAGTGGGCGGTCCCGCAAAATAAGGTTTTCAGCGTACTCAATCATCGGGTTGCCATCTGCAACTTTCTCCGGGCAATACGCTTTCTTTATCTTGCGGAGTATTTCAGATTTGGGCTCATGCACGAAGATTGCAGAATCCGGCTTGGACTTGGACATCTTTGCATCAATCAGCTGGTCTTCAGTGGGATTCATGCGCTCCACGCCCTGAAGGCTCGGGAGGAGCCTTCCATGGAGGGCAACCGGCTTTTCAAATCCGAGCTTTGGGGCAATCTCCCTTGCAAGCATGTGGACCTTGCGCTGGTCCATCCCTGAATGGGCAATCTGCACATTAAGCATGAAAATGTCTGCGGCCTGCATTGCCGGGTAGAGGATGGATGCCGAGGAAGAGGTGTCTGTTTCCTTGCGGCCCATTATTGTGATGCAGCGGAGCATCCTGTTGAGGGTGGTGGTGCGGGAAATGTCCAGGACAGTTTTCCAGTAATCGGAATCATAAAGGGTGCTCGCAAGGACATACTCCACCTTGGATTCGGGAAGGCCCAATGCGATAAAGCAGTGCTTGAAATATCCTTCTGCAACTGCCCGTATTTTATCCAAATCGCCACCTAGCTTGCCGTTTATCCATGTGTGGTAGTCGGCCAGGAAAACCGTGGGCTTGCATCCTGCTTCCAGCAGGTCCTTTATCTTAAGCGCGGTTGCAAGCCCGGTCCCTATGTGGGCAAAGCCAGAGATTTCAAACCCAATATAGTGTTTTGGATGGGGATTTGACTCAAAAATTGAGCGGAGGCCATCTTCTGTTACGAGCTCCTGGGTGGGAGTCTTTTTCACAAGCCCGATTTTCTTTTCAATATCCATTTCATCAACCTAAATTGTAGATTATCCAGAGTATTGCTATTATGCCCGAGATTATTATAATTGGTGCGGCAACCTTTGAGATTGCGACAATTGAATTCACAGTGGAAACTATCTCGATTGCCTGCTTTGCCCCGAGGGCACGGACATCAATTGTGCGCTTTTCTGCATAGAATTCTGAGGGTTTCATGTCTTCGTGGGCATTCTTTGCAAGGAAAAGTATCTGGTTTAGGATGGCCTCGTCTTCTTCAAGCGGGTTGACTACTCCCCTTACAGTATTTACTTTGTGGGTATCCGTTGTATAGACTGCGGGGACTACCTCGCCCCAGCCCTCATTGCGGTAAAGCGACTCCACCGCAGTCATGATGCGCCTCCGGAAAATTGGAGTAATCCCATTTGCGTCGGGAAGGATCAGCAGGTATTCGGGTGCCGTTGAAAAGGCCGCAACCTTTATCCCTGCAGGGCCTATCCGCTTTGAATCTGATTCCCCAAAAGCGAATCCTGCTTTGAGGCTTTTTTGCTTTGGCTTTTTGGAAAGGGCATCCTCAAGTGCTTCAAGATAATGGAAATACATCTTTGTGCCGGGATATACGTACTCTATTTCCCCTGTTTCTGCATTATGCTGGTCAGCAATTGTGGCAGAAGAGACATGCTTCTCCGCAGCATGGGCAAGGGCCATCCCGGTCCCAATAGACATGTCTTCTGTGGTTTTTGGTGCACGGCTCATACCCAGGAAAGAATGTCCTTTGAAGTTCAGGGATTCTGCAATTGCCTGCTCTGAATCAGAAGCTGAGAGGGAAACCTTTGATGGAGAAGTGCTTGCATTGGAAAAAATATCAGAGCAAGCGTCAGTTATCTTCCTGAGCTCAGAGGCGGACACAGGATTCAGGTCATGTGTTGCAGGCCCATGGAAAACAAAGGATTTTATGCCATGCTTCTTTTCCAGCTCTTCTGCAATCAGAAATGAAAAATTGCTGCCTCCCAGGTTTCCGAAAGGCCCGAAATGGACCCCCGGAACTATGAATGCAAAATCCCCATCCTTGCGCCGGAAAAGCAGAAAAGAGAGGTATGTGGTTACAGTCTCTCCTACTTTGCGGAAGGCTTTCTCTATATCCTTCTTTTCATAGAACCACTGTGAGAAAAACATGGAGACTGCATCCGTGGAAGCAACACCGAATGTGCGCTTCATGGGCGCGTTTATGAGCAGGAAGAAAAGGTAGAGCCCCCCAAGGAGCACAAAGGAGGAAAGGTAAAACTTTATCAGGATGTTGAGGGGGTCTGTGCCTATGGGAAGGAGGCCATCGGCAATAAGGAAAATCGCATTGAAGAAAAGCTGGAGCACTGCGAATATGAGTGAGCGCCATTTATGCACAAAAATTATCCTTGCAACTATGTAGAAGATCACAAAAACAAGTGCGCTCCCTATAAAGATTGCACTGGTCCCTTCAGCAGAAAACAGCTGGAGCGAGAGGGCAAGAAGATAAGTGATGGCATAAATTGCGGCTCCTATGCAGGCAGTGGCAGCGAGGCGCCGTGCAGGGACCCTGGACATCAGGGCCTTCCCCACAATAATCGTAAGGAAGCTGGGGATTGTGAGTATAAAAATGCCTGTGAAGACCGTCTCTACAATCGGGGCAGAGGTAAGGAATGAGATTCCCAATCCAAGGATTAGGGAAAGAAGAAGTATGGAAAAGAGAATATAGGGGGTTTTCGGCAGGTTCACAAAATACTTTGTGAGGGAAACTGCCTTGTCTATATTGCTCATGGATAACCGATTCCTTCTTTACTTTTTAAAGGCTTTTCAGGAAACTCGTTCTCCTCGATGAGCTTTTTTAGGTGGAATGTGTTCTTTACATATTCCTGGGCCATCTGCTCAAACGTCACATTCTTTTTCTCCGCTAGGCGCATCAGCTCAAGGGTCATGTAGCGGAGTTCAGAGTTTGCTGCATATGGCTCATCTTCTTCAAATTCCATCTGCTCACCTTTTGCAATCTATGGGTAGGAACCTATTTAAAGAAGGGGGGTAGCTAATTTAGCCGTATGGAACTGAGATGCCCAAAATGCGGTATTTCCAGCAGGGAGATTCCTTTTTCAGGCCCTTTTTGCATAAAATGCAAGCCGGTCAATATAAAGTGCCCAAAGCGAATGGAATTCATCCGGTGCTCAAAATGCGGAAGGGTAAGGCTGAAAGGCAACTGGGTAAAGGCAGATGAATCCAGGCTATCGGAAGAAGTGATTTCAAAGTGCAAGGGAGAGTTCATCGGCGGAAGCTATGATTTCAGGAAACAGGAAGCAACATTCTTTGTGGGGGACAAAAACAGGATGTTCCCGGTGAAAAGGAGGATAAAGGTATCCATTGTGAAAAATATCTGCCAAGAGTGCTCCAGGAAAAGCGGGGGATATTTTGAGGGGATCATCCAGCTGAGGGGGCCAAAAGGCAAAGTAATGAAAGCATGCCGGACAATCAAGAAGATGCTCGCAAAGACAACATTCATTACAAAAGAAGAGGCGAAAAAAGAGGGGCTGGATTTATATGTTGGCAGCTCAAAAGCAGTCGTGGAATTGCTTGCGGAACTGCACCTCCGGGCAAAAATGAGCAAGAAGCTTGCAGGTCAGAAAGAAGGAAAGAGGCTTTATAGGACTACATTTTTGATTAGGCTATAGCTACTTGATTAGCTTCAGTGCCTCCTCTATCCCCGGAAGGTTTACTATTGTGGTTTTAAAGCGGGCAACTAGCATGAAAGCGGTTGCCTGGGCTGCAGTTATCCCGAATAAGGACATTATTATGACTCCGCCGGCTTCGCTAAACCCTAGGCCTGCAAGGGTGGGGGTGGGGACGAACTCAAGCATTGTTGCAAGGGGCTGGAAAAAGAAATAGAATACTTCCTGGGGATATGCGAAGTTCCCTATTGTGATTCCCAGGGATAGGGCCACTGCATACCAGGAGAGTGCCTTGAAGATCCAGGTGACCAGGAGGAGAAGCAGGAGTATGGGGGTTTTCTTGACTACTACATCTGAGTGGTCCTGCACCCTGTGGAACATTGCATAAATTCTGCCGATGAATGGCCAGTTTTCTGAAAAGCTGAAGAAGTTAAGGAAGCGGCGTGAGTACATTAAAAGGAGCATTACCAGAAGGACAAAGGAGAGGCCAACTACCCCTGCGTACATTATCCACCCATTTTCTATTCCTGCATATTCCAAGAGGAAAAGGAGGGCGAGTCCTCCAACCACTATCTTGAAAATGAAATCGTATGCCTGGGGCCCGAGTATTGAGACCATTGCTTTTTCTGAAGGGACTTTGTAGTTCTTGTGCATCACCAGGGCGGTGGAGAGGTAGCCGCTTCGGGCCGGGGTTACATCGGAGAGGAGCATTCCGGTGAGGTGGCACTTGAATATTGAGAGCCAGGGGAGCGGGGATTTCATTTCCTCCAAAAGAATCTTCATCCTGTATGTCATCATCAGGTACATCCCTAACAGGAGAATGATGGAGACCAGAAGCCAGAAGAGGTCGATGCTGGCGAGCGCGTCTGTGAATTCGTTGAAGCCTGCAAAGTGGAGCAGGGCTGCAACTATTACCAGGGAGATGATTACATCGAGCGCAATCTGGTATTTATTGGTGATGAATTTTTTCAAGAGTGCTCACCTTGAGGGCTTTTTGCTTGAGATATTTTAAAGGCTTTTGATTGGAAAAAATGATGGTTTAAAAAGAATTGGAAAGCTTTATGGGCATGAGAAAAAAACCAATTGTGGAAGTTGGCGAAAAAGTCCCGCGCAGCCTTAAATTCGGTATTATTGTGGCAGTGGCCATATTCTGGGCAGACTTCCTGAGGAGCCTGCTGGCGGAAAGGCTAAGCGAATTGTTTATACCATATTCCGAAGCAATGGTGGATCTTAGCATTGCTATAATCGTAACGACGATTGGATTAGTTATCCTGGCCACGTATCCAAAAATAAGGAACATGATGAAAAAATTAAAGATTTGAGGGCCACGACCGAGATTCGAACTCGGGTCTGGGGAGCCACAATCCCCCGTGCTGCCGACTACACTATCGTGGCCATTGTATGGGCACGGGCATTGAACTGAGTTCAATCCAATCGTGGCCATGAGGCAGGAGTATATTGAGCAGGGATAGATTAAAAAAGTATTATGGGCTGCTTCCGCCAAGAGAAGCGAAGAGGGTCCCTTTTCTTTTATTGAGTGCGCGCATCAGATGGGAGCCGTCTCCATGCACAAACACCACTTCCTTTGGGTTTACAAGGTCGACATAAGATAGGATGTCGTTGAAGTCCGAGTGGTCGCTCAGCGGGAAGCCCGTATCCACATTAGAGCGGTACTTCTGGACCCAGCCGGAAATCAGTGCAGAATAGGCAGGACGGTTGAAAGCGCGGGAAAGCTTGGAAGCAAAAGAGCGCTTTGCGATTCTTGGGGTTGTGATTGCAACAAAGGGGCCGCGCATTTCTTCTTCTGCCTCTTCTGTACCTACCACTATGCGGTCGAGCTTTACTCCGTGCTTTTCGTAAACCTGGTTAAAGTGCTCTGATTCTTGGGCCACTATGGGGGAAACCCCGCAGTATTCATTCAGGATTTTAACTAGCTCTTGCGCCTTTCCAAGATTATAGGCACCGAAAACAAGTATTGCGTTTGAATTGGATTTTACCCAGCGTGAAATCTGGGAATATGTTTCTTCAAGAGGGGGAAAAGAGAAGGAGGGGTCTCCATAGGTGCACTCAATTATTAGGCGGTCGGCTTCCTTCGGAGTTGCGCCTTTTGTGTAGATTCCGTCCCGGACACGGAAATCCCCTGTGTAGAGAGTAGTGTAGCCGTCGGATTCTGCCCAGAGCTGGGTGGAGCCGAGGATGTGACCGGCATTGAGGAGTTCGGTTCCAGGGTGGGAAACTGCGGAGGCCTTGAGGCGGGCGAGCTCCAGGGTGGCCTCTGTTGAAATTATCTTTTCTTTTGATTTCATGCCACTTGTATGGTCCCCATGGGCATGCGAAAGGAAAGGGAGGTCGCATTTTCCCTTGTCCAGGCCGATAGATTTGCCTCTGACAGGAAGGAGCATATGGGCAATTCACAAATAAGGAATAAAAGTTTATTCATGGGTAGTTTCCAGTACATTCTCTTCTTCAGGCTCATATGGGGTGGAAAGCGCTGTGCGGATGGCTTTTGCTTTTTTCTTTCCAAGCCCTTCTACCTTAATGAGCTCTTCCTCCGGGGCATTGAAAAGGTTTTCAACCGTTCCGAAATTTTCTAAAAGAGTGCGGGCCATTTTCGGGCCTACGAGCGGGAGCATTTCAACTATTGCGAGCTGGTTTTGGGAAAGGGTTTTTCCTTTGGGCTTTCCTGTAATGCGGAGGGGGCGCTTCTCCATGAGCTGTTCGTGCTTTGCAATTGCGTAGATGAGTTCTGCAGTGGATTCGGGAGAGCGGGTGAAAAAGATTGCGGCTCCGTAATCCGTAAGCACAGAGGAATAGGCGCCCAGGAGGGAAGGTTTTTGGAGCATTCCGGGTGACTCTGTGCCTTCAACAACAAGGATTACGCGGGAGTAGGAAGAAGAAAGGCGGGAAAGCTGGTCAAAAAGGCGGCCATCGATTACAGAGGATTCAAAATCTGCCCGGGATTTGCGCTCTATTACTGTGCGGTCAGAGCATATGAAATCCCCTACAGGGAGGGGCGAGACCTGGGCTTCTGCACCCTGGGATTCAATGAGCTCATGGAAGAGAGGGGCCTCGCGCACATCTACTGCAATCACTGCCTTCATTGAATCATCTTCGAGTATTCTTTTAGCTCCCCAAAACTAACTGCGCAGCCAGAATATTTGAGGGTGAACAGGGCGGCTTCTGCAGCCTGCTTTTCGAGTTTGTTGAAATGCTTAAAGAAATTATTTTCATATGCCAGGTAAAGGAGCTCTGTGCTTCGGATTACATCAAGGCCTTTTAGCTGGGCCGTGAAATCAAGAAGATTCTTTTTGTTCACCATTACATTGGTGCCGAATTCCTCCTGGAGGTGATTCTTCATTGAAATTGGATTCTCTACGAGCATGCGGGTTGTGCGCTCATCCATAAGGAGGGAGTTTACCTGCAGCTTTTTTGAGAGCACGAGCATCTCTGTTTCACCCAGGTGGATCAGCTTTACCGGGTTCCCCCTTGCAAAGAATATGCTGTTCCCAAGCTTCATTAATTTTTTTGTTTTCTCTTCCTCTTTCCCGGGAACAACGTCAATAATGCCGTCCTGTATAAGGTCTTTTATGCGCAGTGCGGAAAAATCATGTATCTTGCTCTTGAAAGAGAGGGGGCGCTCCACAGCTTCATACCGTACAGACTGCGGGATAATGAAGCGGGTGCTGAACCGCTCATGGAAAAAAGCAAGAAGATTTTCTAGGCAGGAGCTCGTGAGGGAAATCAGGGAGCTTGCATCACAAAGAACATATTTCTCTCCCATCATTTTCCACCTATGAGCATGTGCTTTGCATTCTTCAGGCGCTTTGAAAGCGGCTTTCCGTCTTCCATTCTGTCGAACATGAGGGTCTTTCCTGCATAATCCATTATCTCCTGTTTTTCCACCCCTGTTATCTCAGAAGCTGCGGAAAGAGAAAGGCCCTGTGCATAAAGGGTGGCTGCCGTTTTGAGCCTGCCTTTCTCGAACATGTTTTTTATGTAGCGTGCATCCGAGCTCTCTACATCCTTGATTGAAGACTTGAGCTTGGTCAGGGTCTTCATGAAAGTTCTCCTGTCCTCTTTTTCCGCAAGGGAAACAAGCTTTGAAAGCATGGAATCTATTTGCTTGTGCTTTTCTGCATAAGCACGGCCCATGAAGCGCGGCTTTGAAAGCACCTTAGAAAGGACATATGAATATACCGAAAGCTGGTAAAGCTCTTTGGAATGGGAAAGGGCCCACTCCCTCATGATCTTGTCATTCGCCTTGCGCATCTTGCGCTGGTTCCTGGTTTTGAACGCATCTCGCATCAGCTTGGCTGCAGTCGGGAGGTCAAGCATGCCTGGATATCTAAAGGAAATAATAAAAATTGAAGTATTTGGGGCAAAAAGGGGCATTTTTGGGAATAGTCATGACACTTTTATCGAAGGAGAAGGGTAGGAAAAACGTGAGGCTTATAAAGCTATCATGATAATGTCATGACAGTTGCGAAGATTTGTCGCAACAACAGACATCCAAACGAGGCAAGTGAAAAATGCCCGAGGAAACATCGAAGGAAAAGTTTAAAAGCGTGCCGTCCCCGTACCTCCAGAAAGAAATAGAAGAGGAGCTCAAGGAAAACCTTGACAAGTTCAAGGACCCTGTAGTGCTGGCGACCATAGCCTACAAGCTCCTGGAGGAAAGGGAAAACACAAACCGGATATTGAAGAACGTCCTGGCGCGGCTGGATAAGCTAGAGGCTGGTAAGGAAGCGAGCGTACCTCCCCAAAACGCGTTCCTTTCGGAAATAGACCAGAAAATAGTAGACTTTGTTGCTAAGGCAGGGAAGTCCACCGCGCGGGATGTTCAAAAAGCATTCGGTTACAAGGGCAGCAATGCAGCGAGCTCGAGGCTGAACAGGCTAGTGAAACAGGGTGTTCTGGAAAAAAAACAGGCAGGAAGGAAAGTATACTTCCTGTTGCGCTAATTTCCGCGAAAGCGGGCAAAATTAGGCGCGAGGCGACCGGAGAAGGGCAGCTCACCTCCCACCCACACAGTTGTTTGCTCTCTCCCCCTCCGCCTTTAATTATCGTTTAGCTTTGCCTTTAAGGGCATTCGGAAGCCTATCGGGCAGGCGTTCCCGGGCTGGTTGCGGCCGGGGCCCCAAATCAAGAGCTTTTCCAGGATAAGGGAGTGTGTCCCTTTTGATAAAATCGGCGTCATGCTCAGAAGTGCTGCCGCGCCTAGAATCAAAAATCCGCCTTATTTTGCGCAGCTGCCCTGAAAATGCGCCGTCTTCATCCCTGTTGCGGTATGTGAGGATATCCAGTATCCTGCGCATATGTACAATCGTGCAGCCATCAGTTTCTGCAATATCTACAAGGGAATCTGCAGCGCAGTTCATTATCTCTTCGTTTCTGGTTTTGAAAAGGGATTCTTCAAGGTTTATCCTTTCTGTAAACGAGAGGTCTGTGGTCGGGGGCTGCTTATCCTCATCCTCTTTGGAAGGAGGGGGGAAAAGTGTAGGAGAATCAAAAATGGAAGTTGTGGGCGTGGAGGGAGTTTGGCCGTCCAGGGATGAGATTGCCTCTTCCAGGGTTCCTCCCGATGCCGGCAGTTTGTCTTTTTCCTCTTCCATAGTACCAGGTATATACTTGGGGAGGTAAAAAGTTATAAATATACGTTTATTCACATAAAGAGCAACAATTATGCTGTCTCAGACCCTTTTTTGGAGCGGGCCCCATAATCTGCAAGGCCTGCGCTCCAGATATTTCCGTACTTTTCTTCAAGCTGCTCTTCTGCAGATTTTGCCTGCTTTATTGCCTGGCCCATGTGGGCAGAATCTATGAATTCGGATTCATTGAGTGAAGCAAAATCCCCTGCAAGCTTTATGATTCCGCTGAGTACGCGGAGGCGGAGGGTAAGCCCTGATTTATTGTCTGTAGCCCTGCATATCTTTCGGGATTCCTCCAGGATTTTCCCGAATGCATCTGCTGTTGCATGAGGTATGCGGCCGTCCATCTGGATTTCCTGGGCAACAAACTGGGCCATCTTCTCCTGGTTTGAGGGAGTGTCTTCCATATTGGTGTTGAGCACTATCTCGTATCCGCTGCCGCGGATCCTTGAGCGGAGCGCAGGTGAAAGTGAGGGGAGGTCATTTATGTTCATTGCGCCTACTAATATGAAATCACAGGGAACGGACTCTACCCTCACGGTTGAGCCTGCGCTTGAAGGGTTCCTGCCGGTAATCAGGAAATTCCTGTCCTGCATTGCAGTAAGGAGATATTTCTGGGCATCCCCAAGTGTGGTCATTTCATCAACATAAAGCACTCCCTCATGTGCTTCATGGATTGCCCCTGCGGTTACACGGAGATATGCGGGGGTGCCGATTTCAGGGTGGCTCCCGTATGGGTCATGGCGCACATCTCCCAGCAGCTCGGTTTCATTGTTTCCGACCACCTGCACAAAATTAGGGCGGCTCAGGGAAACTATTACTTTTCTCAGTTTTTTGACTTTTGCTGCTGCCCTCTTCTTGAAATCAGAATGCGTGAGCTTTCGGATGCGGTCATCGTCAGTTTTTTCGTAAATGATTGGCTCTTCTTCCCCATCCTCATCTATACGCACAGCGTGGACCCTGCCATCTCTTTGGTCATTGCTAGGGAGAAGGTCCCCGAATGGGGAGTATTTCTGGGGGTGCTTGTCTGCCCCGCAGGATGTGCAGTAAAGCGCGCGGGGGGTGGAAAGGTCTCCGCATCTCCTGCAGCGAAAACCAAGGCGCTCGGAAACAAAGGAAGGGACATCAGCAGGGTGTACGCTCTCCCCCCATTCTTTTTCTTTTTCCCCTTTCTCCATTTCAAGCATTTTGCTGGTCCGCACTGACAGGATTGGGCGCTCGGGGCGCTCGATATTGTGGAGGACTGAGACTTCGTGCGTGGGAGGGGGGAGGAGGCTTGCAATTGCGCGCGCAATCATGCTTTTGCCCGTGCCTGGGGCGCCAACCATGAGGAGATGGCGCTTCTGGCTTGAGACTATCCGTGAAATATTTACTGCTTCCTCCTGCCCGATTACCCTTTCAAGCGGGTCTTTGGGAATCGGGATTTCCGCAGTTGTTTCAAAATCCATATTTGTTTATTCGGTCATAATAGGTATTTAATGCTTTAGCCTTAGTATCTGCTCCAGGAGTTCACTGGGGGGCCTTGCACCAGTAAACTCAATCCTGTCATTGATTATCGTTTTGGGGACGCCCATCACGCGGTATTTCTGGCGAAGGGCAGGAAAAAGAGAGCCATCAACCATCTGTGCCTTTATGCTGGGGTTGATAAGGGAGAAATCATGAGCAGCCTTTACGGCGGGCGGGCAATAGGGGCAACTCTGGGAGCCGAATACAATGATTTTTACGGGGAAATCTATGGATTTTACTTTTTCGAGCAGGTCTTTTGGCAGGTTCGGGGATCCTAGTGAGGCATCAACTATATCTTCCAGGAGAACCACGAAGAAATGTGAGCCGGGAGGGCCACAGAAAATAGCGCTTGTTTTGTGTTCTTCTGAATAGATTACAAGGGAAGGTGCGGTATCTACCCCGTACTGCTCATGGGCATTGGCAGAAAAAGGAAAGCTTTCAAAAGAGAGCTTGTCGCTTAATGACGCCAGCTCCTCAACAAGTTCCCTGTACTCGCGGCAGTATGTGCAGTCATCTCCCTCCCCAAAAAGAAGGAGCTTTACATTGCCCTTAAGCTCTGAGGAGAATTTCTTCTTTATCTGTTCCTTGAGTTTTTCATCGAGCATAGTGTGAGAATGGAGGGAGCAAATTAAAAGGTTAGGGGAATAGTGAAGAAACATGCTGAGGAAAATCGGCACACTTAACTTTCTTAACCAGTTTGCATATGGGGCTCTTACCGTTACTCTGCCGCTTTACCTCATCAGCAGGGGGATAGATGTAGGGGAAATCGGGCTTGTGCTCTCTTTGCTCCCGCTTGCCTTTTTGCTTGTAAGAATTGTTTCTTCAGTATTTGCAGATGTCCTGGGGGTAAAAAAGTTCTTTATTGCAAGCAACATCTTCAGCACAATTACAAGCGTTGTTTTTGCAGTTGCAGGGACCCCCCTGCAGTTTGGGATAGGCAGGATATGCGAAGGGGCCTCCTCAGCATTCTTCTGGGCAGTGGACCGGACTGCGATAATGGCAAGGTCACATGCAAGAAAATACCTTACTGTCATGGGGATTGTAAGGTCATTTGGTACTGCGCTTGGCCTTGTGGGGGCAGGGCTCCTTATAGCATACCTGTCTTTTGAGGCTGTATTTGCTTTGCTTTTTGTGCTTGGGATACTTGGGGTGGTTGTTGCGCTTGCGCTCGTAAACAGGGGGGCAACACTCAAGAAGCCGGACTGGAAAACCATGTTTAGCATACGGAAGAGGCAGCTGGACTTCTGGCATGTGTCTGCCGCGGTGGTGCTTGTGAACATTTCTTTCGTGCTTTTGTTTACCTTCCTGCTTCCAGTTATGATGGATATTGACATGGGGATGAGCTATCTGGAGATCGCAGTTATGCTTACTGCATTCTATGTCTCAATCGGCATGGGCGGGCTGCTGAGCGTGAGGATGAAGATGGATGAGAGGAGGCTTCTGTTTTTCCAGGCAATGGCGATTCCCATGATCATCGCCCTTCCTGTTTCAGGCCCGTATTTCAGTGCGGTGCTTATGCTTGCAGGTTTCGGGTTCGGAGTATGCTTTGGGCTTAATGAAGCAATGATTGGCTACCTGGTTGAATCGGGCCGGGGCGTATCTTCAAGAATAGCAATGCTGATGGCACCTCTCAACATATTCCAGTTTCTTGCGCTTGCAGGGGCAGGCTTTGCGCTGGAAGCATTCGGAAATGAAGCGATGTTTGTATTTTCTGCAATTCTGCTGGGAGGGTTTGTGATTCTTGGGAAAAAGATAAATTCTGATTTTGATGGGAAAAAGAAAAAGGAGATTATTGAGTACCATCCGCATAGAGGGCCAGTATCAGCACAGGCAGCAAAATAAAGACGGGGCCGCAGCAGGACATGTTTCTTACCACTCCGTCATTTTCCACGCAATAGCTGTAGTAGTAGTCGCAATTTTCGAGTTCTTCCTGGTAGCGGGCCTCATCAAATCCGCTTATCTTTATGCAAAAGCCTTGTGAATCCAGCTCGCCTCCTGCTTTTGTGCAGGCCTCCTGGATGCATAGGGATTTCAGTTCAGGGCACTGGCCACCCACTATGCTGAATGCAAAAGAGAGAAACAAGAATGAAAAGAAAACTTGCTTGAGCATACCTGGATTTGGTTAAGCAAGGAATATAAAACTTGAGATTGAAAATTCCGAAGGGAAAAGATGGCAGAGGAAAAGAAAAGCGCTGCAGAGCGGAAATACGAAAAGGCTGAGAAAAAAGTAGAGCACTGGATAAGCAGTTCAAGGATACAGGCTCTTGCAGACGGAGTGTTTGCATTTGCAATGACCCTTCTTGTGCTGAACCTCATACTTCCCGACCCGATTAACCTCCCTCCTGAAGCACAGCTCAACCAGCTTTTGGTGGAGCAGACAAGGGCCTTTTTCAACTATGGGCTGAGCTTTATACTGCTCGCAATCTTCTGGACAGTGCATACCCAGCAGTTCCATGTGATAAAGGCAACAAACAGCACACATACATGGATAAACCTCATGATACTGATGTTTGTTGTTCTGATACCTTTCTCGACTTCTGTAATGGCAGATTACCCTAACGACACGGTTGCGAATGCACTCTTTGCTGCAAACCTCTTCATTGTTGGGAGCGCTTACTTCCTGAACTGGGCATATGCAACATCAAAGCACAGGCTTATTGACAAGGATATAGAAGAAAGGGCGATTGAAATTGCAAAAAGGAGGAGCCTGCTTACCCCTGCAGTTTCCATTATTGCCCTAGTAGTTGCGTTTATTGCTCCGGAATATGCTGCGCTTACTTTTCTGCTTATCCCTATAGTGAGCGTAATTATTAGCAGGCATTAGATAAGGCAGAAAATAAAAAGGCAGCGTAATAGGAGCCATGTTTTCTTGAGCTCTGTTCAAGAGAAGTGGCCAAATGCCACTAAGATTGCGGAAATTTGTACCGCAGCTTAAAACAGCAGCAAAAATTTCAGTGCTCCCGCCGGGATTCGAACCCGGGCTACCGGAGTGAGAGTCCGGTGTCCTTGACCGGGCTAGACTACAGGAGCGGATTAAGTAGGAAATTGTATTTATGGAAATATATTAAAACAGTAGTGTTGGGGATTTAAAGATTTCTGAATAGAAATATGCAAAAGTGATACTCATGATTGACAAGGAAGTGCTCAGGAAGGAGCCGGAAAAAATACGTAAGGCCATTGCGCTGAGAGGAGGTGACAAGACCGTAGTGGACAAGCTGCTGGAGCTGGATGAAGAATGGAGGGAAGATAAGGGAGAGGCAGATGAGCTTCGGTCAGAGAGAAACAAGCTGGGCCCTAGGATAGCGGAAGCAAAAAAGAAGGGGGAAGATGCGGAAAAATTGATTGGGGAAGGAGAGAAGATTGCGAAAAAGCTTGAGAAAATAGGGGAGAAGGAAAAAGAGTTTGAGGAAAAAAGGCTTGAGCTGATGCTGACTATTCCGAACCTCCCCCATGAAACTGTTCCGGAAGGGAAGGACGAGAATGACAATGTGGAGATTAGGAAGTGGGGGGAGGCTGAAAAAAAGAGCCGGGGCGTGGAGCCGCATTATGAGCTTGGGGCACGCCTTGGAGTAATTGATTTTGAAAGAGGAGTGAAATTAGGGGGGCACAGGTTTACGGTTATGAAAGGGTGGGCTGCAAAGCTGGAAAGGGCGCTTGCCCAATACATGCTTAAGATGGCGGAAAGTGCAGGCTATGTTGAGTTTGGGCTCCCTTATTTAGTTAGGGAAGAGTGCCTTTTCGGGACAGGGCAGCTTCCGAAATTTGGAGGGGATTTGTACAGGACTGAAGAAGAGGAAGAGCAGGACGAGCTTTGGCTAATCCCTACTGCGGAGGTGCCGCTGGTAAATGTGCACCGGGAGGAAGTGCTGGAGGAGGAGAAGCTTCCGCTTAAATATTGCGCATTTACCCAGTGCTTTAGGAGGGAAGCTGGGGAATACGGAAGGGACATAAAGGGGCTTATGAGGCAGCACCAGTTCGGCAAGGTTGAGCTGGTGAAATTTGCAGCTCCGGAAGAGAGCTACAAGGAGCTCGAATCCCTTACTTTTGACGCGGAGAAGGTCCTGCAGGGGCTGGAGCTCCCGTACAGGGTTGTTGAGCTTTGCACCGGGGATTTGGGCTTCGGGGCAACTAAAACATATGATTTAGAAGTATGGATTCCTAGCCAGGAAAAGTATCGTGAGATTAGCTCCTGCTCGAATTGCGAAGCTTTCCAGGCCAGGAGGGCAGGAATCAAATTCAGGAGGGAAGGGAAGAACAAATTTGTGCATACGCTTAATGGGAGCGGGGTGGCGATTGGGCGTGCGTTTATCTCCCTTGTGGAGAACCACCAGGAGGAAGACGGCATTAGGGTTCCAAAGGGGCTTCAGGATTACATGGAAACAGACTGGATTGGGTTCTGATTGGATGATTTACCTTACCAGGGAGCTTGTTGAGAAGTTCCAGAACGGAGAAAAGAAGCTTTCGCTTGATTTGGGGCGTTCTGTAACCATGGTTACAAATGAACTGGATGGTGTGCCCCTAGATGAGGTAAAAGGGGATTTTGTTTATGCATGGGACGGGGAAGAGCTCTGGAAACTTGCTGTTTTTGATGATGGCCTGTACCGGCTGCGGATGATGAAAGGTAAGCCGATACTTGAGATAGATGGCCTGCGCATGCATTTGATCAAGGAATTCGGTGATGTTTTTGATTATTCTGAGTTGGTTGTGCGGGAGCTGAAGCTTAAGCAGAGCGATGTTGTGCTTGATACCTGTATGGGCCTGGGATATACTGCAATTGCTGCAAGCAGGAAAGCTGACAGGGTGGTTGCAATAGAACTCTCCCGGGCAGTGCTTGCGATGGCTAAGTGGAATCCCTGGAGCAGGGAGCTTTTTGAGCTGGATCGGATTGAGGTAATTGAAGAAAAGAGCTGTTTTGATTATATAAGGGAGGCGGAGAACGAGAAATTTACTAAAGTGATTCATGACCCTCCTCGTTTCAGCAATGCAGGGGAATTATATTCGCGCAGCTTTTACAGGGAATTGAAGAGAGTTTGCAAAAAGGATGCACTTCTTTTCCATTATGTGGGCAGCCTGGGGAAAAAGAAACGGAACATTATGGGAGAAGTTGCGAAGCGGCTGGAGGAGTGCGGGTGGAAAGTGCTGAAGAAGGATGCTCGGCTCCAGGGCATAGTTGCTAAAGCAGTGTGAAGGGATAGGGGCGTTGTAACCATGGTTACACTCAATAAAAATAAAATTAAAAATAGATAAAAATGAAGAAGAAAAGGAAGCTCAGTCCATGAAGGTCTGGACTGTAGGCGGCTCCGGGTTCAGGCCCTTCCTCTCCCGTATCTGCCTCACAATCTTGGAGACAAGGTCCCTTGGGACATTGTCATAGCCATGGTACTCCTGGTACCAGGTAGCCCTTCCCTGTGTAGAGCCGCGGAGCGCATTTGAGAACCCGAAGAGCTCGGAAACAGGCAGGATTGTATGCACTGTTGAGGTTTCTCCTTCCTGCTCCATGTTCAGGAGCTGGCCCCGCCTTCCATTGGTCATGTTAATTACCTCGCCCCCGTATTCCTGGGGAGATGTAATGAGAACTTTCTGCTTTGGCTCCATCAGGGAAACTCCTGCATCAATCATGCATGCGTAAATCGGCCTTTTTACTGCAGGAATTACCTGCGCAGGGCCCCTGTGCACGTTGTCTTCGTGGAGTGTGGCATCCGTAAGCATTACTTTCACGCCTGTTACGTTCTCCTGTGCAAGAGGCCCTTTTGTCATTGCTTCCTCAAATGCTTCTATTGCAAGCTCCTGCACTTCATTTAGGTACTGTACACCCTTTGTTGCATCCACAAACATGTTGCTTCCCTTGATGTCCCATATCCCCTTCGCTTCATCGCGGTCCATTCCAAGGTCAACAAGTGCCTGGATATGCTCTTTGCCCTTGGGCTTGCCCTGGGGGATATTCCCTGTCTCTATTGCATCAACAATTTTCTCGTCCAGCGGCTCAACATGTATCTTGAACTTGTTGTGCTTGTTGGGTGATTTTCCTTCCACTATATTAGACTTCTTTGTAATTGTTTCCCTGTATACTACAATCGGGGGAGAGGTCATGATGTTGATGCCCTTCTCTTTGGAAATCTTGTATTCGATGATTTCAAGGTGCAGCTCACCCATGCCTGAAAGAAGGTGCTCCCCTGTTTCCTGGTTGATTGTAACTCTGAGGGTTGGGTCTTCCTTGGAAAGTCCCCTAAGCGCCTCAATGAGCTTTGCAAGGTCCTTGGATTCTTTTGCTTCGATGGATTTCGTAACCACCGGCTCAGAAACATGCTTAATGTCTTCAAATGGCTCCACTGCATCAGAGCTTGCAACTGTTTCCCCAATATAAATGTCCTTAAGCCCGACTATCGAGCCGATGTTCCCTGCTGAAAGGAAGTCTGCAGCAACCCTGTCAGGGCCCATGTAAATGCCAACCTGCTGGACCTTGAAGAATTTCTTTTTAGAGAAGACATAAAGCTGGTCTCCTTTTGAAATTTTTCCGGAGAAAAGCCTAAGTACCCCGACTTCCCCTGCGTGCTCATCATAAACTACTCCAAAGCATACACCAACGGTCTTTCCATTCTGGTCGCAGAGGGCCATCTCCTTCGCCTGTTCGCTCTCCTTGTCTCCCTTCCAGATGGCAGGAATCCTGTATTTCTGGGATTCTACCGGGCTGGGGAGATTCTGGATTACCATTTCCAGGAGCACATCATCAACAGGGGATTTCTCCACCAGAAACTGGTGGTCTTCGTCCCTGCATTTTTCATAGATGTCCTTGAAAGTAATATTGAAGCGCTTCATCGAGGCTGCGCTAACTGCCCACTTGTGGAATGCGCTTCCGAATGCAATGTTTGCATTTTCAATCTTTACTTCCCATGTCTTCTTGAACTCCGGAGGGCAGTTTGCAAGTATAATCTTGTTGATCCCGGTAATCACTTTTACTAGTTTCTCCTGCATTGCAGCCTGGTCGAGCTTCATCTCATTGATAAGCCTGTCAACTTTGTTGATGAAAACTATTGGCTTTGCACGCTCCTTCAATGCCTGCCTGAGCACAGTCTCTGTCTGTGGCATAACTCCCTCAACTGCATCTACTACAAGGCATACTCCATCTACTGCACGGAGCGCACGGGTAACGTGCCCTCCAAAGTCTACGTGCCCCGGAGTATCAATAAGGTTGATAAGATGGTCTTTGCCAGCATATTTGAATCCGAGGGAAATGTTTGCGGACTTGATTGTGATTCCCCTTGCCTGCTCCTGCTCATCAAAATCCATCATGCGCTGCTCTCCTGCAAGCTGCTTGGAAATGAGGCCTGCCCTTGCAACAAGTGAATCTGTGAGGGTTGTTTTCCCGTGGTCAACGTGCGCAATGATTGCGATGTTCCTCACGTTTTCCGTATTTGCCATTATTCTCTGTACTTCATCTACAACAACTTCTTTCCTGACCATAATTTTCACCAAATAAAAATAATAAAAATAAATGAGCCCTATCTCGCGCTCCTTGCCATCCTTTCTGCTTCATCGCGTTTCTTGATTGCAAAGCTGCTCTGCACATCATTGTTCGCTGAATAGATAATCTCATCTGCAAGAGATTCAGAAAGCGAAACAGGCTTCTTGAATGAGCGCATCAGAGCTGCAAGAGTGATGTTCCTGAGGGCGAGATCCAGCCTTCTTGTGGAAGAGACATCCACTGCAATCTGGTAGCTTACGCCACCATAAGATACCCTGGTTACTTCTTCACGGGGGGCCGAATTCTCAAGGCCATCCACCAAAACCTGCACCGGGTTCTTCTTTGTTTTTTCAGCAACAATGTCAAATGCCTTTTCAACCACTCCAAGGGCTTGCTGCTTTTTTCCCTGCAGCCTTCCATGGGTGCGGATAACTTTCCCTGAGGTTTTTTCCCCTGTTCCGCCCCTCATGAGCTTGTTTGCAAGCCTTTCTACAACATTCACATTGGTTTTTGCATGCTGCTTTTTTGCGTGCCTGCCGAATGTGTGTGCGCGGTAATTGACTCCCTCGAAAGAAAGCGCACTCCTGAGGCTGGCATCCCTTACTTCAATACCGTCCAAATCATATTTTCCAAAGAGCTTCATCTAAATCTACCTCTTGGCCTTCTCCTTCTTCCCGTGCCTCATCGCCTGGAGGTCAGTGCCGTTTACGCTGACTACCTTGTACCTGACTCCGGGAATCGAGCCCATCTGGCCGCGCTGGGAGCCGCCCAGCCCTGCGATGACCACCGTATCGTGCTCATCTATAAATGTAATTGCCTTGTCCCTCGGGGGGAATGCCGTTACAACCTTCCCGTTCTTGATAAGCTGTACTTTCACACACTTAATCAAACCTGAGTGGGGCTGCTTCTGCTCCAGCACTACTTTTTCCAGCACGATGCCGCTTGCCTGGGGTGCACCCTCGAGCGGGTCGTACTTTTCCTTTAGCTTGAGCGCTTTCCTTTTCCACTTCTTCCGGAGCCAGCGCTCCCTTTTCCTTTTCCTTTTTATGTTTCTTCCTGCAAATTCACCATTTCCCATATGATCACCAAAGAGAATATGACGGTGTTCTAGTTTTTAGCGTCGATTTATTTATAAACCTTATCCCACTCGCCTCGTCTTCAGCATAAGGTCAGTCCCGAACTTTTTCTTCAGGAAAGCCTTTGCTGCCTTTACCCTTATCCCTGCCCTGCCGATTGCAATCCCGCGCTGGGTATCCGGAACGGCAATGAATGCAACCTTCTGGCCAGGGGCCTCCCTTATCTCGAAAGAGAGGATGTCTATGTTGTTGAAGAATCCCCGGATAAACTCCTCAGGGTCGTCCCCGTCTTTGGAGACAAGGACATTTTTCCTGAGCTTTGTCCTGAGCTTCTGGATGTTGGCGCCTTTCTTTCCAATTGCCTTTCCAAGGTTGGCCTCATCCACAAGGAAAACAATGCCGTCTTCCACTGCCTCCATATCTGAAGGGATTACCCCTGTTACAGACTCAAATAGGTTTATCAGCTTCAGGTCTTCTCCGGTTATCTCCACACTCTCACTTCTTCTTTCCGAATTCCATTATGTTGGAAACACCAGGGTCATAAACTGCAAGCACTGAAACAGGGAAGGGCTTTCCGCAGATTGAGCCCAGTTCAAGGCTCGTCCCGGGGAATTCAACCAGGAGGATTTCTGAAAGCTGGCCATATCGCTTCACATCCTCTGCAAGCGCCGGGGGGACATTCCCTGCAAGCACGACGAGCTTGAGGTTTCCCAGAAGGATATCCTTTACCCCCTTCCTTGAGCCAAAGCCTACCTTTCCGCTCTCCACAGCAAGGCGGATTGCGCTTGAAAGCGGATTCTCCTTTTCCTTCTTGGATTTTCTCTTCCTGATTACTTTGTTCTTTGACTTCACTTGCTCTTTCACTTCTTTCTCAGGGGTTTCTCCAGCCATTTCCTCGGCTTTCTCAACCTTTTCTTCTTCCATATTCATTACCTCATTTAACAGCATTGCTGGTTGGGAAAAGGTTAGAGAAGAAATCTTTGATTTCTAAGATCTCAACCTTTTCTTCTTCCATATTCATTACCTCATTTAACACTATCTGCTATCTTATTTCTTCTTGGCCTTCATCCCAAGCTTTATCCTTCCTGTCCCAATCGGGATAGTCTGGCCAACTATTATGTTTTCGGTTACTCCAACGAGGTTATCGTCCTCTGCTACAATAGATGCGTGCACAAGGTGTTTTATAGTTTCCTCAAATGCAGCACGCCCCATCACGCCAGCCTTCTCACCGGAAAGGCCATGCCTGCCAATGGACTTTACTTTTCCGTCTGAGGTCATTGCATCCGCAAGGAGCATGATATGCCTGATGTCTATTGCAAGGCCCTGCAGCTCCATAACGCTGTGCATTTCCCTCACAATTGCATTCCTTGCAGCCTCAATCCCGAATGTCTTTTCAATTTCCATTACTGAATTTGTGTAAATTCTGGAAGGGTCGACTTTCTTGAGCTTCATTATATCTTTTATGTTACATCCGCTTGCGCGGATAAAATATTCTCCCTTCTCCTTTATTACAACGGAACGCTTGATGCCGGAAATCCCTTTTACCAGGGCCTTCCTCAGCTTAATCGTGAGCTTTCTTAGTTCCTTTAGCGGCTTCTCTTTTTCCTTGCTTTCTTTCAGCCTTACAGAAATCTTGTTGCCTCTCTGTTCAACCTTGTTCGCGCCTACTGTTTTCTTTACCGCTTCCTTCAGCATATCTATACTTACTCCAAACAGCTTTGCATCTTCTTCGCGGAGCTTCAGGAGAATTCTTCCTGCAGCCATATCTTCCTGCAGCAATGCAACTTCTGAAAGGAGTACAGATTCCATTTCCTTTGCAAGTGCCTTTGCATGGGATTCCTTTGAGGAATGCTCCTTGAGCAGCTTGACCTCAACAACAGACTTTTTTGGCTCCTTCTTTGCATCAACAAGCTCAATGAGCCTGGGCAGGCCGGTAGGGACATGTTCTGCAACACCTGCATAGTGGAATGTCCTCATTGTCATCTGCGTGCCGGGCTCCCCGAGGCTCTGTGCAGCAACAATGCCAACGGCGGAATAGGGGTTTATTTTTGCTGATGATTTTGCCATATTTAACACCTCATACTGTATCTACGTCATCCTGCCTTGTGGACTCAAAATAATCCGCGCTTGTGGCGTACATCGGGTCCTTGCAGTCTCCTCCGTAAACAAACTGGACTATCTCGTCCCTTCCGTTCCTTACCTCTCCTTTCTCTTCAACAACCAGGTCCTGGAGTGCGTGGATAAGCCTCCTCTGCATGTAGCCTGAGCGGGCTGTGCGGATAGCTGTGTTGACCAGTGATTCCCTTCCTCCCATGGAAGCAAGGAAGAACTCGTCAGGATGCAGGCCGTCCCTGAAAGAACTGAACACAAAGCCGCGCTCCCTTGCAGTGAGCTGGCCCCTCAGGTAAAACGGAAGCACCCTCTTATAGTAACCACGTGAGGGCCTCTTGCTCCGGATTGCCTGCTGCCCTACAAGGGCCCCCATCTGGATTGCATTGAGCAGGCTTCCCCTGGCTCCGATTGTGGCCATGATTATTGAGGGGTTTGTGATTCCAAAATCATTTTCAACTACCTTGCCCGCATCATTCCTTGCCTTGGAAGTTGCCATCATGATGTTGGACTCAAGTGTTTCCCTGAGGCTGAGGCCGGGTGAGCGCTCAAGCTTCCCGTTCTTGTACTGGAGGATTAAGTTCTCTATTTCCCTCTTAACTTTGTCTCCTACTTCATGCACTTTCTTCTCTGCCTTGTCGCTCAGGGTATAGCTTTGCATTGAAACGCTAAAGCCATGCCATGCAAGCGCCTCAAGGCTCATCTGGGTTACGTCATCTATGAACTTCCTTGTAAAGGCAGAGCCATGCTTGATGAATAGCTTTTCAAGGAGCTCCTTCTCAATTGCCCTGCTTTCGATTGCACCCTTCTTGAGCTTCCCCTTGCTGATTACAATTTCCTCCTTGAGCTTTGACTTGATTTTGATGCTGAAATCATCCGGGAGCAGCATGGAAAAGAGAAGCTTCCCTGTGTAGTTCTTCCCCTTGTCCGGCTTCGGGAGCTTGGTGATACCTGCTATGTAGAGGAGGTTTGCTGCCTGCTCCTTTGTGAAAATTGCGTCATCCCTAGTAAAGAAATATGTTGCCGAGACATGGTCCTCCTGCGGCTTCACGATTGCATGCCCGTGCCTAGGTGAGATTATCTGGTCTTCCACCTTCATGAGAAGGCGTGCTTCTGCCTGAGACTCAGGAGTCTGGAGGATGTGCAGGTTCATTTCATCTCCATCAAAGTCCGCGTTGTACGGAGGGGTTGTTGTTGGGTTGAGCCTGAATGTCTTCCCGGGGAGAACCCTCACTTCATGTGCCATCATTGAAACCCTGTGCAGCGAAGGCTGCCTGTTGAATATTGAAACATCCCCATCCACAATCTGCCTCTCAATTGTAGAGCCGATTTTGAGGTCTTCTGCAAGCTCATTCCTTATCTCTTCAGTTATCTTGATTTTGCGCCCGTCCGGGCGGAGGATATAGATTGCGCGGGGATAACCATCGGCAAGCACATATTTCTTGCACTGGTCTATATTCCATTCTGTAACTGCTATGGGCACGGTAAGCTCCTTTGCAATTGCATATGGGACCCCGATCTCATCAAGGCGGAGCTTGGGATCCGGGGAAATAACTGTCCTCGCAGAGAAATTTACCCTCTTCCCAAGGAGGTTGTACCTGAACCTGCCTTCCTTTCCCTTCAGCCTCTGGGCAAGCGTCTTGAGGGGCCTGCCGCTCCTGTGCCTTGCGGGCGGAATGTTTGCTGTTTCGTTATTCAAGTATGTAGTAATATGATACTGAAGGAGTTCCCAGAGGTCTTCTATAATAAGCTGGGGGGCGCCTGCATTGATGTTTGCCTCAAGCTTCTGGTTGATACGTATGATGTCCACAAGCTTGTGGGTAAGGTCATCCTCGCTCCTTTCACCGGACTCAAGGGTAATTGAAGGCCTTACCTTTACAGAAGAAACCAGCAGCACAGAAAGGATTGCCCATTCCGGCCTTGCATATTCTGTGTTCCAGCCAATCTTCCTAAGCTCTTCATCAGGGACAGACGCAAGCCAGTCCTGAACTTCTGTGGGAAGCATTGAGTTGCCATCCCTGAAGAAAGTGCTTGGCTTGAGGTATTTAATGTCTGGGAGGCCTCCTCCGCAGTGCGGGCATTTTCCCTTAGGGGGCTTTTCTGATGGGCCTTCGATGGTTGCGCGGTGGCAGTGGGGGCAGCTTGCCCGCATCACTTCATACATGGATTTTGCAAATTCTACGTGTATTACCGGGCGGACCAAATCGATATGCCCAAAGTGGCCAGGGCAGTCTTTTACATTCCCTCCGCAGGTCTTGCACCTCAGCCCCGGGTCAACAACCCCCAGCCTGGAATCCACAAGCCCTCCATCAATCGGGTACCCGTCATCATCGTAGGTATCCGGGATTACGACCCTTGCAGCCGAAAGCTCCCTCACCATTTCAGGCGAGAAGAGTGAGAAGCGAATCCTGTCGATTATTTTTTCTATATCCATCATAATAGCCACCTCATGCCTTATCCTTCAGGATAATGCGCGGGAAGATAAACATCGAGCGTATTTCCCCGAGCAAAAGCTTGAATGCATAGCTCATCTCGATTGGAGAGATGTCTTCGCTCCCGCAGAGCGGGCATACTTCCTTGTTCTTCACAAAATCATGGTAGGCAAACATGCCGCATTTATTGCAGACCAGCTGGATGGTTTTGTCGCTTTCCTCAAGCAGCCTTTCCCTGATTACCATGCTTGCACCGTACCCAATAAGGCAGTCACGCTCCATCTCCCCGAACCTGAGGCCGCCTTCCCTTGCCCTTCCTTCAGTTGGCTGCAGGGTGAGCAGCTGGACCGGTCCCCTGCTCCTGACATGCATCTTGTTGGAAACGAGGTGGTGGAGCCTCTGGTAATACACCGGGCCGATAAAGAGCTTCACTTTCATTTTCTGGCCGCTAATTCCATCATAAAGCCATTCTTCCCCGTGCTCATCAAAGCCGTTCTCCTTTAGCACTTTCTCATAATCCTGCTCAGTATTTCCGCTGAATGCGGTCCCGTCCATGAGCATGCCGCCAAGCGCGGATGCCTTCCCGCCCAGGGTTTCAAGAAGGTGTCCTGCAGTCATCCTTGAGGGGATTGCATGCGGGTTGAGTATAAGGTCGGGGACGATTCCATCCTGGGTAAATGGCATATCCTCCTGCTTCAGGAGGAGCCCGATTACTCCCTTCTGCCCATGCCTTGAAGCAAACTTGTCTCCTACTTCAGGGACCTTGGGAGAGCGGACTTTAATTTTAACGAGCCTGTTTCCGCTTGGAGCTTCAGTGACCATTACTGAGTCAATGCAGCCCCTTTCCCCTGATTTAAGGGAAAGGGAACTCTCACGCTTCTTTTCCTCAACTACTCCAAACACAGAGATTTCCTCTAGGAACCTGGGGGGAGAGGTCTTGCCCACAAGGACATCCTTTCCGGTTACCTGGCTTTCCGGGAAAACAATCCCGTCTTCATCCAGGTATTTGTAAGCTTCTTCGCCCCTGTATCCAACTACATCGGGGGTTGGGACTTCAATCTTGTCTTTCTGCCCCCCTGGGTAGAGGCGCTCTTCTGTTTCATAGGTCTTGAGCATCATTGCGCGCCCAAGGCCGCGGTCTATTGAATTGCGGTTTACAACTGTGCCGTCACCCATGTTGTAGCCCTTGTATGCGGTGATTGCGACAACAAAGTTCTGCCCTGCTGCCTTGTTTTCCATATTAAGGGATTTGTAAAGGTCAGTGGACACAAGAGGCTTCTGCGGGTAATACATTATGTACGCGCGGGTATCAAACCTGTGGTTGAAGTTCACTGCATACAGCCCAAGGGACTGCTTGGCCATTGAGCAGGCCATCGTAATCCTTGGCGCAGAGTTGTGCTCAGGGTATGGGAGCACTGAAGAAGTTACTCCGAAAATAGTAGAGGAAAGCACTTCAAAATGAGTATGCTCAGGGGTGATCTCCTCTTCGGTAAGTGCAATGAGCGCATTCTCTTCCTCTTCCGCATCAAGGTATTCGATTACTCCCATCTTCACAAGGTGCTCCCAGGAAAGCGCGCCTGATCGCACCCTGTTGAGGACTTCCGGGGTAAGCCTAGACTTCCCTTCTTCCACAACCACATATGGCTTGCGCACCCTCCCCCCATCTGTGCTGATGAAGACTTCGTTTGTGCGGTCATTAAAGAACACATTCACTTCATAATTGAGCTCGTTCATGCGCCTCTTTTCCCTGAGGCGGGCTGCGAGGGCTGCGCCATCCGGGTGGAAACCCTGGAGGTTCCCGTTTACATAAACAGCACTGTTTATTTTTTCTGTGCTTTTCTTTTTTGCAGATTTTTTCGTGCTCTTTTTGATGGCTGTTTTTGATTCCTTTTTTGAAGCCTTTTTCTTGGTGGCGGTTTTTTTCTTGGCCATAAAAATCACTTCCACTCCCTTTCAAGTCCGAACTTATTCACCAGCTCGATTACCTCCTCTTCCGGAGCGCCTTTTGTTACCTGTGCGAGTATTGCGAGGTTCTTTACAAGCGAACAGCTTGGCCCTTCAGGGGTTTCGCTCGGGCAGAGCTTTCCCCAGTGGGTCCCATGCAGGTCCCTTGCCTTGAAGTGCGGGTGCTTCTTGCTCAGTGGGGAAATCACCCTCCTGAGGTGGGACATCATTGCAAGGTTGCTTGTGCGGTCCAGGAGCTGGGAGACACCTGTCTGCCCTGCAATCCAGTTTCCTGTTGCCATTGCATAGCGTATCCTGTCCACAAGGGTATCCTGGCGCACAAGGGTATGCACCTGGAGCTTCCTGCCCCTTGCATCTGCCCTGCTTGCCTGGTAGATTATATCTTTTGTAAGGAATTGGAATGCATACCTGAAAAGCTCGTCCATCAGGTTGCCTGCAAGCTTTACCCTCTTGTTTGCATAGTGGTCCTTGTCATCCGGCTTGAGCTTCTTGTTTGCAACCCTTATTGCCCTTTGGGCCATCCTGATAAGGTAGTATGACTTCTTTTTGCGGTCTTCCTTGGTTACTCCCAGGTGTGGGAGCAGGTATGTCTCGATGAGGTTGTCCAGCCTGGAGAGCCTGAATTCCTCGGGCTGCCCGGGCGAAATCCTCTTGCTCAGGGTCTGTACTGCTTCCTCCCTGGTCTTGCAGGATTCATTTTCAAGGTTTACAAGTATGTCGTTCTGGATTATGCGGTCGCTGGAAAATGCATCAAGAATGTCTTTGTCTTTTTCCAGGCCAAGAATCCTGAGTATCTGTATAAATGAAAGGTCAGGGGGAGTTGCAGGGAACTCCAGCTTCATCACCCCATCGTTTGTGCGGGTTACCACGCACCTTGCGCGGAACCCGTGCCTTGTGGAGAAGACCTTTGCAACGATTCCGCTGGTTTCCTCAGTAGTCATAATTTTGTTGGGGACAAGGTCCTCGATTCCCACAAGCACCCTTTCGCTTCCGTTTATGATGAAGTATCCTCCAGGGTCATCTGCGTCCTCCCCTGCCTCGATAAGCTCATCGGGCGTCATGTGGGAAAGGTAGCAAAGCTTTGACTTTACCATTACCGGGATTTCCCCGATGAAAACATCAGAATAAGTCGGCCTTTCGATTCCATTGAAAAGCGGGATTATCTCAAGGAAAACAGGGGCGGCGTATGTAATGTTGCGAAGCCTTGCTTCGGTTGGGGTAATCTGCCTGTATCCTCCCTTAACCTCATAAAATCTTGGGGGCTCTACCCGGATTTTCCCGAGCTTCAGCTCAAATCCTTCAACATTGGTCTCAATCTTCCCAACCCTGTCAACAACCTGCTGCATGCCTACTTCCACAAAGCGGTTGTAGGAATCCAGCTGCTGCTTCACAAGGCTATTCGTCTTAAAATATGAATCAAGAAGTGCGGTCCTCATGGCAAAACACCTATTTGGCAACTACCAGGCGGTAGTATGGATTAGGCCCCGTGGGGTCTTCCCTTTTTATCTCGACGACATCTCCCGGATTTGCGCCAAGCGCTTTTGAAGCCGGGTCGTCTGCAAGCATTAGCGGGAGGTCCTTTTCAGAAATCCCGTATTTCTTAAGGAGCTTTTCTTTGTCCTTTTCCCCCAGTATCCTCATCTTGGGAACAAGATGGTGTTCCAAAACATCTATCTTCGTTTTTTTCTTCAAGAGCCCACCTGGAAAACCAGCCCTATATGCTATATGGAGCACCCTGTGACGGAGAAGTCCGACGTTCGCGCAGAGATAAGGCTAGCAGTGCCTTCTTGTATTAATAGGGAGTATTTATAAAGGTTCCGATAACTGGGAGAATTTCTGCGCTCTGCCCTTTGCAAAGAAAATTTAGGGAACTGTTACCTATACACAGTGAAGTGCATTTGGTAAAATTATTGCAGTAAAAACAGCATGGCCAGTTATATGGCTAAGGATATGCCTGAAAACTGCCAAAAGGAGGATACTACCTATAGTAGCTGGGATTGTTTTAGTAATATTATTACACTAATATACGCTTCTCAGCGCCGTAAGAGTCCCGAATAATTCCTGCGGATTCCTTGCTTTTACTAAGAACCCGTGCTCGATTATTTTCACTACTGCTGCCTTTGCCTTTGCTGCTTCCCTTGCAAGGTCATGGCTCCCGCAGGGGAACGGGCCCACCGAGGGAAGGTGCTTTGCCTTTTCCATCAGATGCCCATCATGGAAATGCAATACTATATTTATTTCTGGATAGAATTTGTAGATATAATAATGCAGGAAGGACTCGGAGGAGGGGGTTTTCCCCTTTGATTTCAATGAGTATTCTTCCTCGCTCACATCGTACACAAATGAAACATCTTCCCCGGTGAGCTGAGTCATGGGCGCCCCTGCTGCCTTAATGAGGAAACTGCCTGCCGCGCGCATGCTCATGTTCCCTTCATTGTTCCTGGGAGATAAGTAGTTCCTGAGTTTAGCGTCGATGGAGAGGTATTCCCCAACCTGTGCATCCATGCCCTCAGGGGGGCCGGTGAGCGCGCACTCAAACTTCACTCCTTCGTATGGTTCTCCCACAGTGCAGAAATAGCAAAGAAACAATAAAAAAGTTTGCAAAATTTTTTAGCTGTGGAACTACGGTTTTTTGCCCACGCCTTCTTCAGTAATGTAACCAGTAACCAAATCCGCAGGCGTAATGTCAAATGCATAATTCATTGCGCTGGAATCCCTGTTGTAAGCGCGCGCGCCCATGGGCTCAAGAACCTCACGCTCATCCCGCTTTTCAATTGGGATTTTTTCCCCTGTTTCCAGGGAAGGGTCCATCGTGGATGTGGGCGCTGCAACATAGAAAGGAATCCCGTGGTGCTTTGCAAGAACTGCAAGCGCATAAGTCCCGATTTTGTTCGCGAAATCCCCGTTTTTGCAAATCCGGTCTGCACCTACAACAACCAAATCCACTTCCTGCTTTTGCATGAGGAATCCTGCGCTTGAATCCGTAATTACCTTGTGCGGGATGTGCTCCTGGAGCAATTCCCAGCTGGTTAATGCTCCCTGGAAGCGCGGGCGGGTTTCATCTGCCCAAACAAACGGAGCTTTGCCTTTCTTGTGTGCCGTAATCAGCACCCCCAGTGCGGTTCCGTGCCTGCCTACTGCAAGCGGGCCTGTGTTGCAGTGCGTAAGTGCCCGCATATTCTCAGTAATTAGTTCTGCTCCGTGGCTGCAGAGATTAAAGCATTTTCCATAGATGGATTCTTCCCATTCCTTTGCAAGTTCTCCCGGGTCTTTTCCAGCATTTATCCCTTCAAGCATGAAAGAAACTGCATTGGAAAGGTCCACTGCTGTGGGCCTTGCGGCCAGTATCTCCTCTGCTGCACGCCCATAATCTTGGTCGCGCTGCTTTGCCTGGGCAAGCGCATAAGCTCCTGCGATTGAGATAGCTGGGGCGCCCCTTACAGCCATGTCCTTTATTGCGTGGATGGCTTCCCTGTAATCCCGGCATATTATATAATCCTTAGAAAAGGGGAGCTTGCGCTGGTCAAGGAGCTTGAGCATTCCGTTCGAGAAGGAGAATACCTGCATGGATAGAAAGTACTCAGAAATGCTAATAAGACTTATGAGGGAAATATTCCCATGATTCTAATAGTGGATAACGGCTCACAGTATACGCACCTGATAAAAAGGAACATGCGGGACCTTGGTAAAACTGCAGAGATACTCCCGAACAAAGACAGCACGCTTCTGGAAGTTGCAGAAAAAAACCCTGAGGCAATTATCCTTAGCGGGGGGCCGTCTTCTGTTACTTCAGGGGAAAATTATGTGAGCGGGCAGATTGTAAACTGGATTTGGAAGGGGGACAAGAACTGGGCAAACACCCCTCTTCTCGGATTGTGCTGGGGGCACCAAGTAATTGCGCATACTTTGGGCGGAAAGGTAGGCAAAGGGAAGAGTGCAGAATATGGGCTGGGCAAAGTGTTTGTAGATGAAGAGGATTTGCTGTTTAAAGGCATTCCAAAGGAATTCACTGCATGGGTTTCGCATTTTGATGAAGTTAAGGAGCTTCCTGGGGGCTTTTTGGCGCTTGCGCACTCAGAAACATGTGCAATCGAGGCAATGAGGCACAAAGAGAGGAAAATATTCGGGTGCCAGTTCCACCCTGAAGTCTGGCATACAGAGCACGGCGAAGAGATACTCAAAAATTTCTTATCATCTATTGAAGTTTAAAAGCGAAGCTGCCTTCAACCGGAAACCATTCCTCAGAAACAGCCAGGTCCCTGCAATATGCATCGTTTGCATTTTCCCCATCTGCATAGGTCCATGCAACATTCCCAAGGGAATGGTCCCTTTTGAGGACGAGCCAGTAACTGCCTGCGCCCATTTCCTTCCCTATTTCAAAGGAATGCCATTCTGGATTCTGCCCAACACCAGTTGCGGGCATTGATGATGTTGCAAGAGGCTCTCCCAGCCCCCCTGGCATTGCACCCTCTGCTGCACCATGTACCTCCAAGATAACCAAGGTGCCTTTCTGTGTTGAGACCAGGGAGCGGAGCTGCAGGCCTGCCTCTTTTACCTGAATTGGGTTTTCAAGGGAAAACTTCTGCGCGCACCACACGCCTTCCTCTACTGGGTGGTGCATACCCCCATTCTCAAAATCATAAAAACCCAATGGCTGCACAACAATAGCCATCTTTTTTTCTCCGGAAACCTGGTCATTGCTTGAATTGTAAACTGCTGTGGCAAAGGAATGGTTTCCCACCTCCCGGGCAAGCCATTCAAAATAAATTTGGTTTCCCCGGGGAGCTTCTCCTGTAAGGTTCCTCTCAAAAATTTTCTCATTGTTGTCAAAAACAAGCAGCTTGTTGCCCTCCTTGAATGAGCCCTCGCTCAGCTCCAAGAGAATTGCATAGCTTCCTGAAAAAGAGTGTTCTGTGCCCTCTATTGCAAGGGAATCCACCGAATATTTGTGGGGCTCTTCCTGCTGGGGGCAGCCGGGCACCATCAAGGCAACTGCCATGATTAAGAGTAAACCTGCTTTCTCCATGCGGAAAAATCAGGAAGAAGAAATAAAAAATCAGAGGTTGGGCAGCTCCAGGGTTACCTCGTTTCCGCTCTGAGAATAGATTACTGCTCCGCGTGTTGTGTATTCGGGGGGAAGGGTGATTCCGCTTACAAATGGGGGGATTGATGGTATCACTGGTGCTTCCATGGGATCGGATGCCTCCAGATCATCCTCATAAACAAGGTTGTATTCCATTCCCTGTGATGCTGAATCTGCTGTTGAGCGAAGCTGCAGATAATCTCCGTCCCTGAATGTCATGGAACCAAATGTTTCCTGGACCAGGCTGCTCTCATATTCCCCTGCAGGGCTGGAGATATATATCTCAAATTCCCCGGAAGCGGTTGGGTAAATCTCATTATTCGTAACCCACACACTTCTCTCTATTCCATTGTGGAAATGGGGGATTTCCATGAGCCCTGAGCTGGTTTCCGAAAGTTCATATGCATAATCATATCCATCGTTTGCCCTCAATATCAATATCCCTTTTGAAATGTCAAGGC
>WJMK01000003.1 GCA_014727975.1 Microcaldota archaeon
AATCTCACTCCTGTGGCTTCCTGCTCCGTGCTTTCCCAGTCCCCATAGATAATTCCTGTGACTCCACTCTTGGAAAGAATCTGCCTGTTCATTGCAATATAATTAAGGAGTTCCCCTGCCTCTTCTTCTCCCCAGCAGCTTCCGCTTCGGTCAATAATAAAATCAGTTATGAGCACCGGGGTGTCATACCTCCTGAGCGAAAGCACCCCAATATCTGAAAGGTCTGCAAGCACTGCTGCAAACTTTTCTTCCTTATCCGCAATGCCGCAGTAGTAGTCCCCGTCCTGGAGCACAATTTTTACAGAAATCACATCTATAAGCTCGAGCATTTCCTGGTTGCACTCTACTTCCGTAACTGCCGGGTCCCTGCAGGAAAGGTCCATTGAAACGTCTGTAACTATGTCCCCTGTTGATGCAGAAGTATAATTGAAGACTGAAGCAATCTGCCTTGCCTGGTGTATAAGGTGGGGCTTGTCTGTATCTGCCCCTTCATAGCCAAATGCAACAGAAGTTGCGCAATTCGGGCAGAGCAGCCTTGTCGCTCTTGCCCTCTCTCTTATGGTTGACTGGGTGCCTTCTTCTCCATCCGCTACCTTCAGAACAAGGACTATTGGCCCCTGGTTGAGCAGGCTGTTTCCAAGGAATGCTCCCCTGGAAGTCATTCCTGCTTCAGCAAAAATGGCAAACAGCGCAGGCCTCTGCTTGTACAGGACAGACATTAAATGCGAGGTGCTGCTGCCCCCTTGAAGCTTCAGCACGGAAGTGTCGAAGTCTGTATCATGCTGGAAATCATTATCATGCTCTGCAACCCAAAGGCCAGGATCATCCGCAAAAAGCACGGGCTGTATGTTCCTCCTCAGGAAGCTTTCCAGTTTCCTTGTAATATAGAAAGAATTTGGCTCGGTATATGGAAGGCCGGAGGGGTCCATCCCCGCGTCAATTAGCGGCTCTCCATTGGGAAGTGTGCACTGCCAGGAGCTGCCGCCGTCTGCGGCTTCCATGCTTCCCTGCTCAATGCTTGAAAACCCTGATTGCTCCCATGGGCCAATAAGCAGGTAGCGCCAGTCGTATAGGCTGTGGTCATTTGTATTGCTCAGGCTGCTGTCCAAAAGGCTGTAGAGCGGCTGTGGGGTGTGCAGAACTGTGTCTGGGCAGTACATGTTCCAGGGCAGTTCCCCTGAGCCGCCCAGGCCTTCGGGCTCTTCGCTGTTTTCAGGGAGCGCAACAATATGCTCTTTTGCCATGGTAAGGTAGCCGCAGCTCTCGCAAATCCCATACCTGTGCATCTCCAGGTCATCTCCATCTTCATTAAGGAGGCAGCGCCCAAATGCGAGCCTGCCTGCATATGGCCCTTCTTCCACAACCCTTGGCACAACCACCAGGAATGAAAGCGCCTCTGAAGTGCAGTCTCCGCCCACAAACTTCCTTTCCCCATTATCCCACTCATAGCATACAATCTTCTCGTAGTCTTCTAGGAAAGGGTATTCTCCATCGTCATCCGGTTCTGCGAGTTTCCTGATGTAGGAACAAACCTGCTGTGTATGTTCTAATGCATCAGGGACAGTTATGTCCCAGTAAGAATATGAACGCCCATCATGGCTCCATCCATCTATATGCTCTGTCCCCATGTTCCCTGCATCATGCTCAAGCCCATATGCCTGCTCTGCGCTCTTGCTTATGCAGACTGAAGCAGTGGGGACATATTCTCCACTTGGCCCTCCCAGGCATTGCTCTACAAAGCGCGTGAGGTAGCGGTTCCTCTGGTCCTCATAATCATCCTGAATGCAGGGGGTATCATCATTAGCTTTGTGGTTTTTGCCTGCAAATGCCTCATATCCGTCAAAGGAGGAAGTATCAGACTGCCAGCTTACCGCGGCATCAGGTAACCAGTCCCAACCCTGGCCCATCTCTATCCAGGAAGGAGTTATAATAGTCATGTATTGGGGATAGCGGAGGTCGTTGTATGCTCCGCTCGAAAGTGACCTGTGATCCAGGGACCAGTGCGCGTCTTCCTTAGTTATGCCTGCAGATGTCGGATTGAGTGCATACCTGAAGAAAGCACAGCCATCATTGCCGGTCCAGTAGCTCTGACCCTCTGCCATGAAATCCTGGGTTATTGCTTCATAGGAAGGAAGGGGCTGCCCCTCGTCCCAGTATGCATTCTTGCCAACCCCTCCAAGATGGAGCACAAAAATTGGCAACTGCCCCAGGCCCTCCCCACCAACCGGAAGCATCTCAACCGAGCCAAGGGAGGGGAGGATTGCAATCTCTTTTGCAGATTCAGAAGCAACATCAGGACTTAGGAATGGGATTAAAAAGTCAGATTCATCATCATCTTCTGGGTTTTCATAATCTGACACCGGGGCAGGCAGGCTCCTGCTGAGCTCGATATCAACAGATGGGTCGTCCCAGGCTGGAGCAGCATATGTTTTTGTTCCCCTGCATACTACCCCCCCTGCCTCAACCTGGCAATCGCAAAGGATGTCCTCTCCTGTATCAGCATCCACACATGCTGCGCGCGAGTAATCAAAGTTGTTGCAATAATTGGATTTGCAGTCCTGGGGCTCATCGCACTCAAATTCAGCGCCCTCCTCATGGCTCCCGTTTAAGCTATAGTGTCCCCTCTTGAATTGCTCATTGTATACCGAATGGTGGGAAAGCAGCCATGCAAACATTGGCCTTGGGTCGTTTTCTGTTGTAGTGAATATTGTTTCGATTTCGGGGACAGAAGAGATGCTAATTGCCCCAATCCAGTCCAATACAATGTTGTATGTAGTATTTCCATATTGGGATATGTTATTTGTATATTTATTTGCCGAATAATAGTCTTCGATTGGCTCAACCTCTACATACGGCTTGCCTACATGGGCCTCACCATATGATTCATATTCCGGCACTGAGTTTGCAAGCATGCCCATAAACGGATGGTTAGGCGTAAGCGGAGGATAAGTTGAGAAGGTTGCACCATAAAGCGTAGTCCCAAACGGATAATCATCTATGTATACTGAATTCTTTGCTGCTGAAAGCCCTCCCATGTTTGACACCACGCCCCTGTATGCAAGGTCGTCTAGGGGAACCCCGTAAAGCTCCTCAAAGCCATCTAGGGAAGGGTTAAAATCAGAAAAAATGCCCTCATATCGGTGGTCCCCGGAAAACTCATTCTTGTCCAGCCCATATGCAAATGGGTTGCCCCAGCTTCTTGCGCATCCTCCGCTGAATTCACTTTCACCGCAATTATCCGCATACGTGGGGTAAGGATAGTATGGGTCGATTTCAGCAGGGTAGTGGAATTTGTCGAGCGTACACCTTGAAGCACAGTCAAAATAGTTCATCGAGTAGATATCCCTGTTGGAATTGCATACGTACTCCATATATACCCCTTCAGGCTCATTGAAGTAGACATGGGGCGATATTGCCCCCCCATAGCTGCAGAGTTCCCCTCCTGTTTCCTGGTTCGGGATTGCATAGAGGTAAAACCTTTCTACTGAACCTGCATCATTCAGCCCGCATGCCTCATCAACAAGCGGGAAATATGCCTGTGCGCTTTCTGTGTCTTGGAAGGAATTCCCTATCCCAAAACGGAATGTGTTAAGCACAACAGAGCCTGAGTTCTCCACATACCTCATAAATCTGGGGCTTATGTTCTGGACCCTGCACTCCGCATCGGTAAGGCCTGCAGGCTTTGGGGGTATGTCCTCTTCATCCCTGGTTATGTCCATATCATATTCTTTTTTGTAGGAGGATTGGGGGGCCATTGCGCCTGAATTCGGTCGGGGGTCAAATCGGAAGGAGCCGCAGAAAATCCCCACGCATGTGGTGTTGCACTGTACCTCGTCCAGCTTGGGGCACATTGGGACAATGGCTGTTTCCCCTGTGGGGTTGCCCTCTTCATCCTTAAGGTATATCTCGCAGGCCCATGCCTCTTCATCACAGTCGCCTGCAAGCTCCCATTCCCATGGCTCGCCCGTGTCCGGGTCCTCTCCCCCATAGCAAAAGGGGCCCGCTTCCTGCGTTGCATTTGCATAGGCGCAGCAGGGCTGGTACTGGGGTGCATTGCACCCCATGGCGAATGCAAGGACCAATGCCAGCCCGAAAAACAACAAGTTTCTTCTCATACCAATCTACCTACCATGCCCATGAACGGGGCCAGGTCCCCACCTAGAATGGAGACTGAAAACCTCATAAAGGTGAGGGCAATTGCAAATGCAACCATGTTGCTGTAAAACAGGTGCGTATACACCCTGGAAAGGAAGGTTGCCAGGTCCTTTGATAATGAAAGGGATTTTGTCCGTTCCCCTGAATTCCACATCTTTTCCATTGCCGCAGAGCCGAATGAAAAAGAGCCGAACATAGGTATGTTGCACATTCCTACGCCAACTATCTCAGGGAGCTGCGGGGCAGTCTGAGCTTCTGAAGAAGCATAAGAGGAGTCCATGACAAACGCTATAGTCGGGTAAATAAAGTACATTGCAATTGCAAGGGATATGAAGAAGGCCCCTATCCCCCTGGTGAAGTGGAACGTCCTGAGGACAAGGCCCAGTGGGAGGAAGAACTGGAGCATATTCTCCTGTATGTAAATGAGCATTACCATCTTTGCAGAGAGGAAGAGCATCAGCTGGACGCATACGTGCGCGATATAATGGTAGGTTTCCACTTCCTCATATATGCCTCCTACTCCTGTCCCCACAAGCCCTGCAGACCCGCTGTATATGGGGACCCCAAAAACAGAAATCATCAGCCCATACAGCATTTCCGGGGCCCTTGAAGCCTCATAAGCATAGTTGTACTGCTCAAGCATCAGGTCCAGCAGTTCCTGCGTCCTGCACATATCTCCTGAAACAGGGTCAGAGATTGTTTCCCCCATGCATGCAACAGTCCCTCCAAAGGAAGAAGAAATAAAATCAAATGCCCCTACAATAAGCCCTACAAGGGCAACTATCATTACTGCAGAAGCTGCAGCCTGCATCATTTCGGTAAGCGCATACCTCTGGATGCTCCTGGAGCTTATTGCTTTGCCAAGTATGTAAACTACAGTATGGATAAGGATTGAAATCACAATTGCAAATATGCAGATGTGGGACCAGCCCCACGGGTTGTAGTCCTCCCATGCCTCATTTATGAACTGGCTCTGGCCTGTGCCGCCCTCTTCTTCTGAATAGAAGACTTCCTCAAACTTCTCTTCTCCTGATGCTCCCCCATAATCAAATTCCTCTCCAAACGAGGCATAGGCAGTGCTGCAGAAAAAGAGCATTAAAGCAATCAATGCAAGGGTCAGCCTGCCCCATCCGGTCCCGCCCCGTTTTCCATGCTTTGCATTTTCCATATATGCACCTAGATTATCTGCGCCATCCTGCTGATGTCAACATCAGCTCCCATTATCCTGCCAAATGCCCTTGCAGCTGCAGCGGCTGCAAGTATGTTTACTGTAAACAGAAAGGTTGAAACAATGAATGCAGCAGAGCATAATTTTATCACATGCTTCAATGAATCTATAGTCTTTGAAAAGCTCCACTCCCCAGGATGGGCAAAGCTCCCTATGCCATACACTGTCCTGTCGTCCAGCTCATTGTTTGAAACATCAGCAACTTCCTCCCGGCTTGTTTCGTAGTCATCGACAATGCTTTCCGGGTTCCAGAATGCTGCTTCAACAAAGAGCAATGTGGGGTATACAAGGAATAGGGAGAGGCATATCGCAAGGAGCCCCCCTCCGAATTGCCTCATGAATGGGAGGGAGCGGAGCACTATTGCAAAGGGAAGGTATACTGCAATCAGGCCCGATTTGATGAACTTGAGGAAAGCAAGCTGGATTAGCACAGTGAGGTATGAAACAGTAGTTGTATACATAAGGAGGTTCATTCCCTGCATTGGCGCAATGGCCCCGCTAAGCGGCCTTATGCTTACTCCATTCGCCCCAAACATGCAGAAAAGCCATCCTGGCTGGCATGGCTGTTTTGTGTATTTTGAAAACTCATCGTACATGCCCATTGAGGCCCTTGCACCGGTCAATGCATTATAGTCAAACCCTGCAAGGCTTTCCAGGTATTTCTTGTCAACTTCGAAAACAGTGTCGTATTCATCTATATATTCTTCTGCCCCTGGAGACAGAAGTATGAGCCAGTTTCCGGTTATCTTAAAATCTGCATCAGGGTCCAGCCCAATCAGCCCTATTGCAAAAAGGATTACAAAAACAATAACCACGCTCACAAAGACCTGGAAAATCTCTGTTTTTACCCATACCGTAAACCTTGGGTTATTCAGAAGGGTCCCAAGGGCATAAACCATCCCCATAGTAATCAGGGTTATTCCGGCCGCAAGCAGGGAAAGGGTTTGAATTTCATTAAAATCTACTGCCATAGAAAACCCTCATGATATCCTCGCCAGGGCAGAAACATCAACTTCTGCGCCAAGCAATGAGCTCAGCCCTCGCACTGTGGAAAGCGCTACAATGATATTAATCATGGTCGTAAAGAGCCCCCCCACGAAGAAATAATAGAGGATGGGGTCTATCATATCCGGATCAAGAACATTGTTTACCTGCCTTGTGGTGTAATAGGGATTCAGGTCGAAGGGGTTGCAGTCTCCCTCTACCTCAAAAGAGGCCCAGTCCATTTCTTCAGTGGGCGCGCTTATGCTTGGGTATGACGGGTCAGGCATCTCAACCATGTCCACCATCCCCTTCGTAACCAGTATTGCGGCAGGATAAACAAAATAGAATGCAACTGCTATTGCCATGAGGAATCCCCCTGCCCCCCGGCTGAACTGGAAGCACCTCAGGAATATGCCTAATGGGAACAGGACAGGGAAAAAGAAGTTTTGCGCAAGGTTCAGGAGCATTATCTGGGAATTCTGGACTAAGAGGGAAGAAACCATTGCATTCATTGCGAAAGTTATGGAAGAGGAGGGGACCTGTATCCCTATGCAGCCAGGGGCAGTAAAGGTTGTGCCCAGAAATGAGCAGGTTGCTGAGAGGGAAGCCATGCTGCCCAGGGGCACAGCAACCTTGTTGTTCAGCTTTTTAAGCTCCTCCCACTGGTATTCAGAAATCCCGTTGCTTACGCTCTTTGCAGCTCCAATCAGGCTGGTGGGCTCGAAGTCCTCTGTGGAGAATGTTCCTGAAAGCGGACCTGAGATTATTGTGTCAAAATTTGCCTGGAGGGCAACAAACAGGACAATAAGCAGCATTGCGGCGCCTACCTGGTAGAGTTCCCCGGTCGCAACAAGGCGCATCTGCCTTGAGTCCACCAGATAGCTGAAAAGGTACAGGACTACCAAAATCCCGAATGCTGAGAATGCTGCTATCAGTGCAAAGGTCAGCCATTCCATGTCACCGTCTGCAGCAAAGCAAAGCGGCAACAGGAGCAGCAACATCAGCATTTTTTTCATCTGAAGAACCTCATCATTCCGGAAAATTCAATTCCGCCGCCTATCATTGGCGATATTGTCCTTATGAATATAAACGTTATCACTAGGTTCAGGAGCGGGAGCACCAGGGAAGGGACTATCAGCCCAGAAATTGATTTCATTTCTGCCGGGCCTTCAAATCCATCCACTGCATTTGTCATGCTGTCTTTGTCCCTTGATGCAACCACCCCGCCCTGGCTTCCGCAGAGGCGCTGGCAGTCCATATGCACTGGGGGGATGGTAACAAAACCGCGGTCAAGCACATATTTGCATGGGGCGCAATATTCAGGGTCGTTATAAACAATATCCGGGACAACCATGGTGCAGGATTCCCTGGCCACATCTATCTGGGCCTGGAGGTCTGGGGGGTCCTGGTCTGTGGCTGCCCTTGCATCATCTAGCAGCTGGGCGGGGTCAGCAGGGACATCGCTGCATTCCCTGCATCCGGATTCCCTGCGCCCGTCCGCAGTTACCCACCTGCAATGGTAGGGACACCCAATATCCCACTCTATGACAGAGCCGTTCTTTACATTTTCAAAAGTAAGGTAATGGGTAAGTATGTCTGTTGCATTTACATCTTCAAGTCCATCCAGCCATTCGTCTTCGCAGTATTCCTCATTATCCCAAAACCAGAAGAACCTGTTCTCGCATGCGTCTACAAGCTCATCACTGAAAACATCATCCCCATACCCATCATTATCAATTACATCATCGACATCGTCCCATTTCATCCCCTCTTCGATTATGAAGCCATAGCCGATGTCGCAGCCCTCCTTTTTTAGCCCGACGAGCGGCCTGCATTCTATGGGGCAGGCATCAAAGTATTCCGGCTCAAGGCTGCTCAGCTTGGGGTCATTCTCAACATCAACAATCCGTATAACAAAGCATTCCTCCGGGACTACGTTCCTGCACATATACTCTGTTCTTGCTGAAGCACAGTCCGGGTTCTGGCCAGGGTAGGGCAGTGTCCTGCAGACCTGGGGGCACACTTCGTCGTAAATGCCGCAGGAGACTATGTCCGAGCCTGCAACATCAGAATACTCTACCAGGGGGTCCTTGCGTTCCGGGTAAAGCATGCTGGGCTGCGTGGGATATGCGAATTCCGAGACCTCATCGCTTTCCCAATCCGGGAATGACATTCGCAGCTGATAGTAAGTATATGTTTCTTTTCCAGGACTATCATTATATGCGGCGGGCGCGGATTTCATGCACTGAAGCGTGCAGAATTCCCCTCCCGGAACCCCACCTGTCCCTTCAGAGCCATAAATTGTCGTTTTCATTGTATACATCCCAATTGCGTAGGTGGCCGGAAAAACAAGTATGAAGCCTACCCCGAATGCAATCATCTGCCCTCCCAGTTTCCGGGTAATGAAAAACGACCTGAAGATTATGCCTAGCATTAACGACATCGGGGCAAGCGTAAGCGAAATATGGTTTATGAAAAACTGCTGTGCAACCAGGGCATCCCTCAGGGTTACTAGCAGCTGGGTTTCCTGGCTAAGCATGTCCAGCTGGATAAGTTCATTGCCCATCGGCCTCCAGTTAACAGAAAGGTATCCAAGAAACCACATGTTGGTCCCCCCTCCCACCGACCATGTTGCAAGCTTGCCTGCTTTCATGGCATTTTTTTCAATGTCTTCGTAAATGCCTTCTGATTCATCCAGGTAGTCCTGGAGGTATGTCCTTGCAACAACCGCTGGGCAGTATTCATTGCTGCCCTCGCAGACATCGAAATCCGGGCTTGCTATAAGGTATCCATGGGTAATTGCTTCTGCCGTGACAAGCACGGCAATTATCAGTATGATTATGAAAACCGTGGAGAATGCCTCCCCAAGCTCAACATCCGCCCATGCGCGCAGGTCAGGCATGTCAAAAGCATTTGCAACAGGATAGGCAAGTGCAATCAGCCCTATGGACAGCATCAGGAAGATAAGTGAAAATACTCTCCATTCCTGCACAATGGCTCCCATCAGGGTATCGCTCTCTTCAGCCGCCTCCTTCCCTGCAAGGATGCTGCTTTCGTAATCTTCCCCGGTGGTTTCGGTGCAGCCAGCAAACAGGAGCAGGATGGCTAAGGCAGATATGCTTATTGTACCCGGATTCAATATCCTGGAAAGGGAGGGGCCGCCGCTCATGGAATCACCTTTATTGCCTTAACCATTGCGCTTGCCCCGGTTATTGCAACCACAAGGGCAAGGTTTGGCAGGAATATTGTCTGGAACAGATATGAAGCTATCGTCCCGAATCCCGAACTAAGGTGGGAGAGCCCAACTGCCTCATCGTCCACAGCATCCACCTGGATAGTTGAGGCATAAGAATTTACAGAATATGCAAAAGGGAAAATGATGAAGAGGGTAAAGGCTATCGCAAGCACAACATTTCCTGCTTCCCTTAAGAAAGGAAGTGCGCGCAGCAGCAGCCCGAACGGTATCATAATCGGGAAAACAAAATCCCTTATCATTAGAATTACAAAATACTGCACTCCTGCTGAAACCATGCCCATATTCACAAGGTCCATCAGTATCTCGCACTGCCTTGAAAATGCATTGTGCATGGTGTTCCTGAAGCCCGTTTCCCCCCCAATAAACGGGAAATAAAAACCAGTCATCCAGGAGCCTGCAAATTTATGGTCCAGGGAAGTGGAGTAAAGGGATTTGAGTATTATTTTCCCGTCAACCTGGAGCTCTATCGCATAATTCAGGGCACTATCCAGCGGGTTGAGCGGCTGCTCAAGGAAAAGGGTTGTGAACTGGCAAGTCCCTTCAAATACTCCCAGCAGTGTAACCATCATCACTACTGTTATGATTGTCTGGGTAAGGGAGTCCTTGCTGAAAAGTATCAGGTTTGCATTTGCCGTGAACTTGCCGACCATATATGAAAGCGCGGTAACCAGGACCGAAAACAAAACCGCAATGGCCACCAGCTCCATTGCAGTATTGTAGGTTTCCTGGAATTCAGGGTCGCTCATGTCGATTGAGCAGGTTGCAAAGGAAAGCGAAAACAGCACCAGCGCAAGCAATATCCTCTTCATCTAAACAAACCTCGACAAGCCATAAAGCACCTGCTCTCCTCCCAATGCAGAGGAGATTGCCCTCACTCCCCCAAATGTTATGAACACTATCATCACAAAAGAGACGATGGAAAATGCTGTTACTTCAGTTACAGCAGGAATGAGTTTATAGACAATTGAGGAAAGCTGGGGGTCATCGGAAACTGCTTCGTCAATGCCCATCATCACCATGAATGACCCTGAGAATGCTGCCTGGGCAATCGTAATAATATAAGGCCAGAGCTGGAGAACCCACTTCATAAAAAACTCGAAGAAGCATCCAGCGGCTCCAGGGCCGCATGTCCACATCATTGCAAGCCCATAGATTATCCCTGTGAATATCTCCCCCAGCTCACTAAATACCCTGAGGGGGTAATTCTTGCAAACCGCGCCAACATATACTTTAAGGAAATTCACTGTAGAGGAGGTTGCGCCCATCTCATCAATCTTGAAAGAATCGTCCAGCACATCCGCATACTGGAAAGTCGTGGCCCCGAAAAATTCTCCCACAAGCATCAGGGATATTGGCAATACAAAAAGCCCGCCCAGGCAGAGCGCAATAAGTGTATTGCCTGCATTCCTGCTGAATGGAAAGATACGCATTGCAAGGGCTATTGGCAATAGGAACCCTGGCACAACAACTTCTATATACCCAAGGAAAACCTTGACCAGCTTAAAGGTAAGCATCTGGGTTGTGAGGTTGTTGGCAGCAACTGAGAGCGGGCCCATGAGGATGCTTATTCCATAAGTAGGGCTGTAGCCTGTCCCAAGGTATGCATACATGAGTGCAGAGGCAACAGAGTAATAGCTTGTTCCCTGCAAAACCCCTACGGAGAGGTAAGCGTCCGCAACCTTGTGGTAAAGGCTCTCCTGGTAGCCTATAAGGCCGTCAAGGGCAGAGCTGCCCAGGTCCACCAGGCTCTCTTCTCCTGTACTCAGGAAAATAGCGCTTATCATCGTGTTGGAGCCGGTAACTACCCCCCAAATCAGCACAGCAAGGATTACAGAAACGATGAGTTCCCTTACCTGCACCTTGGACCATGCAGTAATTGCAGAGTTCTGGAGGGACTGCCCGATCATGGAAGAAAGTGCAAGAAGCATTGCTACAGTTATTGCAATAAATGCAATCAATTCAAGCCCAAGGGAAGGGAGCCCCACATGGGGTTCAGGGCCTGAAGCAAAGGACATTGACAATATGAGCAAAATTAATGCTATACCTGGCCCAACCCTCATGCTCCAAATTGGAAGATAATATATATAAAGGGTTCTCCCGAAGAGCATAGTATGAAAAATATGCTGGTTTTTCTGGTTGCTTTGGGATTGATTTTTAGCCCGGTTTTTGCGGGCGGGGATGATGATTACGACGGATTCAATCTTGAGGAAACCACCCCCTCAGGAAACCCGGTAGCCATCTGGAACTGTGACTGGGACGAGAATAAAGGCTACCAGATGCATGTGGAACTGTACCTCGAAACGCCCTTCGAGGAAAACAGGGATGTGGAGATTTATGCATACAAGCCAAGCACAGATGAATGGGTTCCTGCCCACACCTGCACAAATGTGGACAGTGATGGGAAAGACTGCGAGTTCTATTTCCCGGTTGTCTGGGGGATGAGCGAAACCAATACTGCGGGATATGCTGACCTCCTCAAAGCCGAATTGGTGGAAGGCGAAAACTTATATTCAAAGAAGTTCAATTTTTATGTGTCGCACACGCGCACAAACAGGGAAGAAGTCATCTACGAAAAAATTGATGAATTCGAAACAATGCTTGCGGCGTGCCCTTCAAAGGAAGATGAATTTTCTGAAGTTGTTGCTGATGCAACTGCCCTTGGGGTTGAATGCCAGCTGGATGATGCAAGGACAGTGCTTACAGATGCAATAAATGAGATAAAGGATTACCAGGAAGCAGGGGAATGCGAAGTAGTGACTGAGCAGCCGGACAAGCCAAAGGAGAGCATTCCCTCTGAAGCCACAAAACCAGGAGAAGAGGAAGAAACCGAGGAGCCTGAACCGGCAGGAGAAGAGAGTGTGCCTGAAGAAACGCTGCCCTCTGCATCTGCCCCAAGCACAAGCTCCCCTGCTGAATCAACCGATGAGGATTCAATGTGCCCTGTCGGGCTCGTGCTCCTGCTCGCTGCAGCCGCATGCTTTATGAGGAGAGAATAGATGGGAATCCTGGATATGCTTAAATCGGCAATGAAGGGAAAAAAGAAGACCCTTGCCTCCAAGGAATTCAAGTGCCCCAACTGCGGGGCAAAAGTAACCCTTGATATGAAGCGCTGCCCTGAGTGCGGGGTGCGCATAAAAAGCATGTTCAGGAAAAAATGCCCGAAGTGCAAGCACCTCAACCCGCTTGATGCAAAGATATGCGAGGAATGTGGCTATGATTTTGAGGCTGAAATCCGGGCTGCAAAGAAAACCCAATACCGGTGTCCAAGGTGCGGATACAAGATGAACGCCTACATGTCCCGGTGCCCGGTCTGCGGGGTGCGATTCGGATGAAGGCAGGATTCAAGAGCGAACTGATGGAAAGCGAAGCCCCGCAAAAGCAGAAAGAGAAAAAGAAAAAGTTCCATTCTCCCACCGATTTTGAGCATGTAGAGGTGAAAAAGCTCATGGATGAAGATGTGGAAGAGGCTTCAAAAGTGATGCGCAAATGCCTCTTCACGGTCACAGATGAGGAGATTGGGGGCATAGTGGAAAAGGGGATGAGCTACGGGGGGTTTGTAGACAGGATTCTTGTTGCGGTTGCGCTTTCATGGTCCGTGCGCTTCAACTCCGAAACCTGGGAATTTGAGGAGGGGGAGGAAAATGCGGTTTTTCTTGAGGATGATGCAATACTTCTTGCATATGAAGGAAGGGGGATAAGGGAGCTCCTTATAGAGAAAAGGGAGGAGGAAGGCCGGGAGAGGAGGCTGAAATACGCAGTTGCAATTACTTCCCCAATAAGCCCTGAAGAGGCAAAAGTAGGGGAGGTTGTGCAGCAGAGGGGAAACAAAACAGAAAAAGCCCTGCTAAAGCGCGGGTACAAGTTCTCAAAAACAAGAAACGGGGTAGTTGCCTACAAAGAACTCTGAGCAGCTATTTGCGCTCTCCATATTCTTTCAGGAATGCCTTGTACTTCTCCAGCATCTTTGTAGTTACAGAAGGCCTCATCTGGGAGAGCAGGCTAACCATCTCCTGGGTGCTGAGCACAGGGGACTCCCCTTCCAGCTTCTTATGTAAGAGCTCCATCTTGGCTTTCTGGCATACAGATGCAATGTCTGCCCCTGTAAATCCAGGGGTTATCTTTGCGAGGGACTCAAGGTCCAGGTCTTTTGAGTATATCCCCAGGTGTATCTTGAAAAGCTCTATCCTCCCTTTCTGGTCGGGAGGCGGCACATATATTACCTTGTCGAACCTTCCCGGGCGCAGGATTGCACTGTCCAGTATATCCGGGCGGTTGGTTGCGCCCACAACAAGCACACCCTCATTTCCTTTTATCCCGTCCATCTCCACTAGGAACTGCCCGACAATATCTCCCCTGCCCATTCCCCTTGCAGGGGCAAATGTTTCCATTTCATCCACAAAAATTACTGAGGGAGTATTTTCCCTTGCGCGGTTGAAGGTTTCCTTGATTACTGTAACTGCATATGCATACCCTTTCTGCATAAGCTGAGCTCCGTTTATGCTGAGAAATGAGATGTCCAGCTCATTTGAGGCTGCCTTCACCACCAGGGTCTTTCCTGTCCCGGGGGGACCGAAAAGGAGCAGCCCCTTGCTTGGCTTTACCTTGAATTCTTCCATAAGCTCAGGATGGAGTAGGGGTATCTCTATTGCTTCCTTGAATGCCTTCTTTACCTGCTCCAGGTCCGCAACATCATCCCAGCCTATCTTCTTGCCTTTCTCCTTCTTGGCTGCTTCGGCCTCTGCTGCACCCGCTTCAGAGCGCTCAAAGTCCATCTTGAACTGCTCATAGTTCTCAACGGATGCAATGGATGTGCTGGGCTTGGTGTGCTCCAGTATCCCCAGCAGGTGCTCCATCCTTATCGGAATAACTTTCCCTGCGGCCTTTGCCTCTTCAGCAGCCCTGCGCAGGGCAGTCTTTACAACCTGCTGGATATCTGCGCCCGAGAACCTGTCGCTCTTTTTTGCAAGGGCATCAAAATCAATATTTTTGGAGGTGGGGAGGCCTTTCAGCCCAACCTTGAATATCTCCTTTCTTGCATCATAATCCGGAAGGTGCATATAGATTATCTTGTCAAACCTTCCCGGGCGCATAAGGGCAGTATCCAGCGTATTTGGAATATTCGTTGCCCCCACCACAATTACCTGTTTTTCTGACTTTTTCATCCCGTCCATTTCCTGGAGAAGCACGTTCAGCACCCTTGGGGTTACGGAATCAGTGCCCGCCATTGACCTCTTTTTTCCAATCGCATCTATCTCATCAAAGAAAAGGATTGATGGGGAAGTTTTCCGCGCTCTATCAAAAACTTCCACTAAATTTTTCTCGCTTTCCCCGTACCATTGAGAGAGTATCTCGGGAGTCTTGACTGCATAAAAACTGTAATCCATGTCGTTTGCAAGTGCGCGCATCAGCATGGTTTTACCAGTACCTGGGGGCCCAAAAAGCAGGATTCCGCTGGGCACCCTGAGGTTGTATGCCATTGCAAGCCCCTTATTCTGGAGGGGAAGCATTATCGAGTCCCTCAGCTCTTTTTTCACTCCCTTGTACCCCCCAACGCTGTCCATTGTTTCTCCTGTGTCGGTTGTGCCCTTGAATCCGAATTTCCCAAACTTCTTCTGCCTCTTGCTCTTGGAAATTGCACGCTCCCTGGAGAACTTTACCCCGCTGTAATCAAAGGCTGCACAAATGCCAACTGAAATTCCTGCATACAGGAACATCAGGAAATCAAACTGGAACTTGTAAACTGAGGAAATGAGCAGGTAAACTACCGGGACTGCAAGGAGGGGGGCCGCAGCAATTGTCTGGTTCCATTTTCCCCGGCTCCTTCCTGGGTACCAGCCTGCAAAGAAAAGCACGGCTGCCCAAACGACAAGCTGCACTATTGCGCTATCTGCAACCAGGAGGGCAATTGCATTGCTCCCAATTTGCGCAACGGTGCTCCAGGACTCGCTTGCTGCCCTTAGGTCTGCCATGTTCCCAAGGGCAGTGCCTATTTCCCCGAATACGGTGGAAAGGGAAAGTGCGGGGTTCTGGAGCTGGAGGTAAGCAATACCCGGGCTGTAGTTAGGCATATGGACAGGAAAGAATGCTGAATTAGGAACCAGCCAGATTGAGGAAAGAAGCAGTATCGTAAATACTGCAGGGATTGCAATTGCCATGCTCTTTGCAGAGCCAAAATGGAAGCTGCCCCAGACCATTGCAAAATAAACCAGCCCGCTGAACAACGAAAGCGGGAAAAGTGCAAAAGGGAGCAGCACAATTACTTCAAGCAGGGCAATCTCTCCCCAATTCTCGAATACTTCGAAAAAAACCAATGCAAGGAGGAGAATGCCTACCCACCCAAATATTGCAGACTGGTAGGAGAGTGCAGGAAGGATTAGTATAAACCCAAGGGCAACCCCTATTGGAGGGCTCTTGTATGCGACTGCCCCGCATGCAAGCGCAAGCAGGAAGCAAAGCTCAAAGGGGTAAAAAGGTATTGCGGAAAGCAGGGCAAGCGCACCAAGGAAAACTAATGCTGCTGCCCAGAGCCCTTCGCTTTTCTGGGCCATTTTCATGTATGCCTTCACTTTTTCATGCATCATGGACTGGCCAAGCTCAGCATTGGCCCGGGTAGCCTCCTCCATGGGTGAGATACTCCAAAAACCTTTATTAAGCAATCTTCTTCATGAAATTTTCGAGCTTGTCCATTGCGGATTCAAGGGTTTCTTTATCCGGAAGCAGGTTTGTCCTGAAATAAAGCTCATCAGGGTGGTTTTTGTAGAATGCAGAGCCGGGGACCACAAGCACGCCTTCGCTCCTCAGCAGGTCATATACAAAATCCCAGTCATTGCCTTTGTAGCCCTCAACCTTCACAAAAGCATACATTGCGGCGGGAGGGGCTGCAACCGAAAGACCAGGAATTTCTCTTATCCTTTTGCATATTATGTCCCTCCTTTTCCTGAGCCTTTTCAGCTCAGGCTCAAGGAATCCGAATCCTCCCCTGTATGCTTCAATTGCCCCGCGCTGGAACTCCCAGTTCACGGAAAGGCGCTGGTTGCACATCCTTGTAAATGCATCCAGGAACTCTCCTCCTTTGTCATGATGCACTGCAACATAACCAACCCTTGCCCCAGGGTAAAAGAAATTCTTGGAGAGGCTGTTGCCTGAGAAGACTGGCACATCCTTCACGATATTCTTCATCTTGTGCATCTCCACGTCATCCAGGAGAACATGGTCATAAACCTCATCTGCAAAAACCGGCAGGTCATGCTCCGCGGCAATATCACCTATTTCCTTCAGGACCTTGTAGGGGTAAATTGCTCCTGTGGGATTATTTGGGTTGATTACAACTATCCCTTTTGTTTTTTTATCAATCCTTTTCCGGATGTCATCCGGGTCAGGCACCCACTTCCCATCGCACTCATAGAAATGCGCTTTTGCCCCGATGACATCTGCTTTTGTAGGGTAGAGCGGATAGGTGGGGTTCGGGAGCAGGATTGAATCCCCTGCATCCAGCAGGATTCTTGTGCCGAAGTCCACCCCTTCTGAAAGCCCCGCAGTTACGAATACTTCATCCGGGCTGCAGCCTTCTATTTTTGCTATTTCTTGCCTGAGTTCAGGGTCCCCCAGGGAAAAGGCATATGCCTTGTACGGGCCATCCAGGGCTTTCTTCACTCCATCCATTATGCATTGTGGAGGGGAGAAATCATAGACCGCAGGGTCGCCTATATTAAGGTAGATTATTTTCTTTCCCTTTTTCTCTTCCTTCTTTGCTTCCAGCACTACGTCCCTTATCGCATACCTTACCAGTGAACTTGCATGGGAGGGCTTCATAGTGGAGGGATGCCAGGAAATGCTTATATATTGTTGGATTAGTTTTACGTCAAAATAAAGACTTCATCCGACGTGCAAAATTGATTCCTTCGGGATTCCATTAATGACGATTGTTTTGCGGAGCACCACTGCGTTTTCATCCGGGAGTTCCTGGCCCGCTGCTTCCTGCGGGCTGAACGCAATCCCCAGCCCTGTTTGGGTTTCTATTTCTGCAACCAATGGGTTAAGGCAGCTTTCCATCTCGTTTTCTGCATTTATTGAAGGCACTGACTGGTTAAAGCAGCCTTTAAGGTATGCAATCCTCCAGATGTCCTCTGCAAGCTGCTGCTTCTGGAGCTGGCTGGGATAGGCAGGTGCGGAAAGCAAGGAAGCTGAAGTGAATGAAAGCAGCAGCATAAGTGAAATCAATGCCTCGATTGTTTTCATCTACTCACCACATACGTAGAGCTTCTTTACCTCTCCTTCCAGGAGAACCAGCCTGTAGATGCAGTTGCCCTCGCCTTTTTCCCAGGAAATTTCCAGGGAATCCAGCTCCATCCACTCCATTATAAGCTTCTTGTCAATCCTTCCCAGCTCTGCTTCATCAATTACATTGGGCCGATATGAAGCAGTTCCCAGAAAACCTGTTCCCTGGGAGGAGCGCTCAACTGCTCCCCTCTTCACAATATAATCCGCAATTGTTGCAAGCTTCCCAGGGGTTTCCTTGGATTGTAATATGCTTTCCCCGGTTTCCGAAGCCATCTCTGCAACCGTAAGCATATGGGCAAGCATAAGAATCACTGGAAGCGCTGCAAACAGCAGGTCAAAAGAAACAAATCCATTAGACTGGCTCACCTTTTGCCACCTCCATTTTTCCCCAGAGCACTGGGGCAGTTGCTTCCAATTCTCCTTCCCGGAGCTCCAGGTACCCTGCGCCTCCCCCTGACCAATTATACGGATTATAGATATTATTATTGTGGAAAGCGTCTTCTGTGCGGGCCAATTGCCCGGCTTCTACGCGCAGTGTTATCCTTTTTCCCCATTCCTCCCCTGATTCCTTGAATTGGAAGGCTGTGGTTACCAATAAAGAAAGCAGGAGCAGGTAAACCGAAAGAGAAATCAATTCCTCAACTGTAACCTGGCCCTTCACCCAATCCACTCCGTAAGGGGCACGTAAACAACGTTTGCGGTTCCGTATTTTGGGGAATAGATAGATGCGCCCACTGCGCCAAAATAAGTGGGGAGCGGGCTGGAGGAGGTTAGGCGCACCCGGTCTTTTCCTTCCGGGGTTTCCTTTTGGTCCAACTGGATAAACTCCGCGCATCCAGGTGAATAAAGGGGCTGGCAGCCTGCACATGGGATAGTTCTTCCCTCTTCAACCATTTCTTTTGAAAGCTGCTGCTTTGTGCCTGAGTTTATATGCCCGCACCATAATTCCACTTCAAAATCCTCGCTGAACTCGTGGGTGGAAAGAAGGGCCCAGCCTGAAAGGATTCCGGCTTTTATTGCAAGTTCCCGCTCCACCGGGTTCTTTTCTTCGCTTGGCGCAGAATCATATCCAAAAGCGGAGGCGCGGAGCCAATAGGAGGTGGAAAGAATTAGTGCTTCCTTTATGTTCATGGAAATAGAGTTGGTGCGCTCTGCCTCTATTGCCGCATAATCTGAATTTGAATGGAGTTCGGGGAAGGGAGATAAAAATGCAAATAGGCACACCATGATTGAAAGCACAAGCAGGAATGAGAGATAGCCTCGCATCTAAAGGGATTATGTCTGTTTTATTTTAAATAAATTTGGGGAAAAAAAGAAAAAGTTTGGGCTGGTTACGCGCAGGTGCATGTTGTTGCAGCAAATGCAGAGTCCATCGCCCCAAGGACCATAGGAACGATTATGTAGATGAGGACACCAATGAGTGCCCCGATGAACATCGAGGTTGCCCAAACTGAGGCCCTTGCCCTTGTTTCTGCCCCGAGGAGCTGCCCGCCTGCATAAACAATTGCGGCTGCAACAATCAGGAGGAAGATTACCACTACAAGCACTGAGTTTACCAAACAGTAAAGCTCGCAGATCCCTGCCTCTATAGACGAAGCACCAGGGTCCTGTGCAAAACCCATGCCAACAAGCATGCTCATCAGAAACATACTCTGAACCATTTTTTGGAAATCCATACTGTCACCTTTGCATATAACTAGGAAGAAAAGTTTATAATGGAAAGTTTGTGGGAAAACAAGGAGAAAAATAAGGAAAAAATAATTGGACAGATTTTGCCCAAATTATTAAGAGTGCCCCCATTAAGAAGTAATGGACCAGCTCGTGCAATCACCTTCAAGGTTAATAGATGTCCCCATCATTGCATTGAGTATCATAGGCATTATCACATATATGAGCACACCGATAAGCGCCCCGATGAACATCGAGGTTGCCCAAACTGAAGCCCTTGCCCTTGTTTCTGCCCCGAGGAGCTGCCCGCCTGCATAAACAATTGCGGCTGCAACAATCAGGAGGAAGATTACCACTACAAGCACTGATTTTACCAGATCATATAGCTCACAAATTCCAGACTTTATGTCAGTAGTTGCAGAAGTATCAGGAAAGCCTACTCCAACAAGCATGCTGAATATAAACATGCCCAATATGATTTTTTGAAAATCCATAGTTTTGCACCTTTATAGATTATCTTAAACAGGAAAACCATTAAAAGCTTATTTAGTCTTGCCCCAGCCGCAGAGCCTCCAGCGCTGCCCAACTCTCCGGCTTAATGCAACAGTGGAGCCTTCTTCTACTGCAACAGGTTTCTTCAGCTTGATTACTGCATTGCCCTTCTTGTAATTTGCAACTATCCCCACTGTGGTGGAAGTCTGCACGCTAACCACAATAGGCTCGCCCGGCTTGGGGGGAGGATTGTCAAATTCTGTCCTTTCAATAGGAGAATAGGTTATCTCAAGTTCCGCTGAAACCTTCGGAAGTGAACCTGGAGTGCCTACTGCGCAGCCTGTAAGAGAATCGCCTTTTGTAAGGCTTGGGTCCAAGTTAGTTCCTAATGCAATCAGGCCTCCTGAATGCGCCTCCTTGAGTGGCCCGCTTTCACACATAAGCGAAGAAACTTCGGTAGCCACCGGCTTTGGCTGTTTGCCTTCCCTGTCTATTCCTGGGAGAAACTCTACTGCATCACCTGGCTTCAGCCTGCCACGCAAAAGAGAGCCTCCGACTACTCCCCCTTTTATAGAAGAAACTTCAACGCCCGGCTTGTTCACGTCAAACGAGCGCGATACATATAGAAGGGGCGGAGCATCAAGGTCTTTGTTTGGAGTGGGGATAAACTCCTGTATTGCGCGCGCAACCTCCCCTACATTTATCCCGTGGTTTGCAATTACAGGGATTATGGGGGCATTCTCGGCAACAGAGCCCTTGAGGAATTCCTTGATTTGTGCATAATGCTCCTTTGCTTTCTCTTTTGAAACAAGGTCCACTTTGGTCTGGACCACAACAATATTTTTTATTCCAAGTATATTGAGTACCATAAGGTGCTCGGCAGTCTGGGGCATTGGGCACTCTTCATTTGCTGCAATAAGGAGGAGCGCCCCGTCCATTATGCTGGAGGCAGAAATAACTGTGGTCATCAGGGTTTCGTGTCCCGGTGCATCAAGGAAAGAGACCGTTCTTTTTAATTTTGTCTCTCCCCCGCATTTTGGGCATTTTTCTTCTGTGGTGTAATCATCGCATTTTGGGCAGTGCCTTATCTCTGCATCCGCATAGCCAAGGCGGATGGAAATCCCCCTTTTGAGCTCTTCTGAGTGGGTATCTGTCCATTTTCCGGTGAGCGCCCTAGTAAGGCTGGTCTTCCCATGGTCAACATGCCCAAGCAGCCCTATATCTACCTCAGCCTGCAGAGTAACACCTACTTCTTCTCCCCTTCTTCAGGTTTTTCTTCTTTCGGGAAAAGCTGGTCAAGTGACTGTGCACCCGGCTTCAGCACTGAAGAGTTCACCTGGGTAACCTCAAGTGAATATGTGTCTCCGCGGAGCATCTTCTTTTTCCTCTGTCCTTTCCTCTTTGGATTGAAGCCAGGGCCTGCGGAAACAAGGGACCTGATTTTCCTTGCGCCTGAGATGGTTGATTTCATGGGGAAACCACTGTCGTCGCTGCCTCCTGTAAGCTTAAGGGTGTAGCCTGCAAGCCCAAAATCGTCGCCTGCAATCTCCTGGCCAATCCTTTTTCCAACTATAAGTGTCCTTTTTTCCTCTGGAATATCTATCTGCACTGTCCTGCCTGTTTTAGGGTCTGAAACTACCAATTTCATATGCTCACCTTGATTTAGAAGTAGATTAGTAAGAAGATAGATATAAATACGTTTGCAAAAAGAAGCCAGGCTTAGGGAACCACGTAAATCTCAATCGGGTTCAGCTCATCAGTAAGCGGCGGGGCTTTGGGGACCTGCCCAAAGTAAATCTCGCCCTCATGTTGCTCAATGAAAGAGGATATGTCCCTGTCTGTTGCAATAAGCACAATATTCGTAATCTCCCCGGGGTTTTCTCCAATGGGCATTGCCAGCACATTCTCGAATACTGAGGAAAAGGTGTTATGTAGAAGAATAAAAACAATTGCATCCTCCCCTTCCAGGGCAGATATCACATTTACTACTACGAGCCCATCCTGGGACATCTTCCCTTTCAGCTCGAGCAGGAAATTCTGGGTTGCAAGATGAGGGGGGATGCTGCGCCCCCTAAAAACATCAATAAGCACAAGGTCATAGGTTTTATCCGTTGTTTTAACATGCCTCCTTGCATCGTCCACTATCAATTCGGTGTTATCATCGTCTTCCAGGGAAAAATACCTCTTCCCTGCTTCAATTGCTTTTGGGTCGATATCTACACCATCTACCTGCACACCAGGAAAATTCTTTTTCACCTCCTCAATCTGTGTGCCCCCTGCAACACCAATTAGGAGCGCATTCTGCACATCCTGAATCAGCTCAAATGAAATGCTTGACTTGCGCACATAATCAAAGGCTGGGGCACCAGTGAGCGTTTCCCCAGTTGAAAATGAATTGTCAAGCAGCATGAACCTTGCCGGTTCACCATCATAATTGCCATCCAGTACAAGTATGTGGTAGTAAACGCTATCCGTTTCATATACTACTTCCCCCCCATGCAAATTGGCATGCCCTGCCTGGAGGGCAAGGAACCCTAAAAGAGCCAGCGGAAGAATGTCAAGCAGTGCGCCTTTTTTCGGAGAGGCAATCCAGCTCATCAGGACCATCGCAATCGCAGCTGAGATGAAGATGTGGGTTAACTGAACATTAGGAATGAGGATGAATCCTGTTCCAATGGCGCCTAGGATGCTTCCGATTGTAGAAATTGCAAACACCCTGCCCGCGCCCTGGCCCTCGTGCCCTGCCCGGGAGGTGAGCTTTATTACATATGGTGAGACCATTCCATAAAAGATGCTTGCAGGAACCAGAATCAATGCAGAAACCAGGTTTGCAGTTGAAAGCTCAAGCAATATGGTGAACGGGACAAGCATGTTTCCAAGGAGGGGAACAATCAATGTCATTATGCCCGCAGCAAGCAGGATAAGGGAAAAATGCTTCCTGTCATTATATCTGTCTGCAAGCACCCCTCCTGCATAATAGCCTACACTGAGCGCTGCAAGCACAAGCCCTATGGCTGCTGCCCAGGTATATATAGTGTTTCCAAGATAGGGTGCAATTGCCCTTGCGCCTGCAATTTCAACAAGCATTGAGCAGGCTCCTGAAACAAAAGCAATCAGCAAAAGCTCCCTGGGCAATTCTTTGCGGGATTTAAGCATTAGAAGAGTTTGTCAAGAATAAAAATAAAAAAGAGAAGGTTACGCTTATGCGTTCTTCATCTTTGCCTTGTAAACAAATCCGTCGGAACCTACATAGTAAAGGAATCCTTTTTCCTTCTGAACCTTCTCGGTTCCTACTCTTTTCTTTGAGCCCCTCTTGTTGTGCTTCATGGGGACTCTCCAAACATATCCATCCTTTCCGACGAAATATAGATATCCGTCCTCCCTGCTTATCCTTTCAGATCCAATCCTTCTTCCCATTTAATCCACCTCGTGTGTACTGAAGCTATAGGCGAACTAAAGGTTAATAAATCTATCTCGGAGGACCGAGGGAGCGCCGTCAGTGTATTTTTCTGTTTTATGACGGAGAATAGAAAGGCGTGTCCTTTCCGACGTAGAGCCCTTCAGAAAAACTCATGGAGCTTGGGGCCGACATGCTCAACTTTTGTGGGTTTGGGTAGTTCTTTGTTCTTGTTTTCTTCCTCTTTTTCCTCCTTGGGTTCCGGCGGCTTTTCCTGTTTTTCCTGATGCTTTACCTGCTCTTTTTTGCTGATTTCTTTTTTAGCAGATTTTTTTGCAGGCTTTGCAGATTTTTTCCTGCGGCCCTTTGGAGCAAATTTTTTCAGGAGGTCTGCTTCTTTCTCATCTATGCCATAGTTGGACTGGAAATACTCCGGGTCCTCAGAATAAAGCCCTGCAAAAACAGGCAGGTAGGATTCTGCGCGCCTGGGGGAAGTATGCACCTTCCGGCCTATTTTTGTGAGCAGGGAGCGCATCGTTGCGCGTGAAGATGAGGTTGCTTTCATCTTTTTCAGGTAGGAAGGAAACTGGAAGCGCACAAACGTTGGGCGCATATCCGAGCGGGAAAGCGAGACCCCTGCAGTCATTAAATCATTTGAATAGCGCAGGAACCCCCATGCCTGCCTGCGCATTATCCTGCCATCGAAGATATCAGCCCGGGACATTCGGTCGTATGCAGGCGCAAGGTCCCTGGGCGGAAAAACAATAGGGATGTTTTCATTTATCCAGAGCTTCAGCATATCATGCTCAAAGCTACCAAATGAAACCTCCCTTGCTTCCGCATAGGTCTGCGCACGGAAAAGGTTTTTCATGAGGGTAAAAATGTCCTTGTCCCTGTCCCGCTGCCCAACTGCATTGCACTGCAGGTCGTTTATTGCAGCGCGTATGTCCCCGTGAGCATTCTCCGCAATTGAGTTTATCGTTTCATCGCTTGCTTCAATCTGCTCTTTTTGCGCAATCTGCTTCAGGAGCTTTGCGACAGAAGGCGCGATGGGCCTCTTGAGCTGCACCACTGTGCAGTAGGAGCGCAGGGAGATTATTTTGCGGTTCCAGGAATCCTCTGCAGTGAGCAGAACCGGGAAAGGGGAATCCTTAAGGAGCTTGGTAATTGCCCCGACTCCTCCCCTGTCTTCCCTGCCCATCGCATCAATGTCATCTATGAAAATGAGCTTGGTTTTCCCCGTAAGGCTGGAAGCGGACATTGTGCCTCCAAGTATGCGCTCTACGCGCTCCCTGTCCCGGAAATCGCTCGGCCCCATCTCGAGCAGGTCCAGGCCCAGCTCATCCCTCAATGCATAAACCATTGCAGTTTTGCCTATTCCAGGGGGGCCGGTGATTAGAAGCGGGCGCTGCCTTGTGCCCCGCATCCATGTGAGCATCCAGCGCTTGAGCTGCTTCTTCGCAGTAAGGTTGCCCAGCACATGCTCAAGGGTTTTTGGAGCGTATTTCTGCGAAAGAAGCATTTTCCCACATTCCCAGATTGGTTGGGCATATTTTTAATGGGTGTTTATTCCCAGAAGCTGTCCATGTATGGAAGCGGGTCTGCAGTGAGCACGAACCGCTCATCCTTTGGGAGCATTGAGCTGTAGTTTTTCCACTTGAACCGCTCGTCCATGTATATCAGCACAGCGCGGTCGTCCTCCTTGCGGATTGCCCTGCCTGCGGACTGTATTGCTTTTGTAACTCCAGGGTAAAGGTACCCATAGTCCCAGCCCCTCCCGAATTTTTCTTCGTAATGGTCAATCAGGGATTCAACTTCCAGGCTCATCTCATCTAGCGCAATACCCACAACCACTGCGGTCTTTATTTCCCCTTTGCACATATCCACTCCCTCTGAGAGGGAACCTCCCTGCACCGCGCAGAGGGTTCCCCTTTTCTGGAACTCCTTCAGGAGATCCCCTGTTTCCGTTGGGCTCATGCGCTCGCGCTGGAGCAGGAGATTGCGGGATTTCATGAACGGGATTATTCCGCTCATCACTTTGTAGGATGGAAAAAAGAGCGCGGTGCCTCCGGGTGTGGACAGGATTACCCTGTCCAGCATCTCTGCCATTTTTTTGTACTCCCCGGGCTCGCGGCGTGAATAGCGCGTAGTGAATCCCTCAAGCACGATATTAAGCTTGTTCTTTTTTTTGAAGGGGGAGGAGTAGGTTTTCATTTTTGTGCGCTCCTGGTCCAGGCCCAGGACATCCCTGTGCATTTCCAGGGGGAGCAATGTCCCGCTTGTAAGGATTGCGGAATGCGCATTGTTCATCATGGATGTTGCAGGGCTTGGGTCAAGTGCCTTCCTTGAAAGGAAATAGTTGTCCCCTTTCCTCCTGAGTATGCGCACGGACGGAACCTTGCTTTCGTCCAGCCAGAGCTGGAGGAACTTCGCAAACCTGAGGGAAAAGCTCTTTTTGCCGGTTGCCTCTATGAATGCCTGCCCGCAGCTTTCAAGGTAGTCCGCAAGCTCCTCAGGGGAATGTTCATCGTTTGAAAGTGCATTGAAATACTGTTCCCTGGAAACAAGCTTTTCCCTTGCCCTGCCCAGCTCATGCTTTGCCCACCTCCGGAATTTTGATTCAAAATTGCTTTTTAGCCCAAGCGCCTTGAGCTCCTTGTCCAGCCTGCCCTGCAGGAAGGTATTGGTGGACGTGGAAAGCTGGTCCCGCACCCTTTTTGCAAGGTTGTGGGCCTCGTCCACAATAATTATTGAGTTGGAGAGCTTCTTCCGTGTTTTCAGGAGGAATATGTCCCGGATTTGAGGGAGCATGAGGTGGAAATAGTCTGCAACTATCACATTGGAAGTAGAAGCAAGCTTGGTGAGCCATTCATATGGGCAGGCCTGCTTTTCCCTGCCCAATTCTACGAGCTCGGTGTGGTGCATGCCGCATCCATATCTCTTTTCTATGGATTTGAAGAGGCGGTCTGCCTTTGCCTCCTCCAGCCTGCTGAAGCCTTTTGCATTCCTGAAGAATTCGCACTGCTCTTTTTTGCGCTTGCGTTCGCAGGACTGGTAGAAGCCCTCGGAATCCTGGTCGGAAAGCACCGGGTCAACGCATGCGTATTTCCTGCCTATAAAATCCACTGCGCGCAGGTCCAGCTCATATTTTTTTGAGAGTGCCTTTACCACATCCAGCGCAATTTTATGCTGGGAAATTTTAGGGGTGAGGAAGAAAACTGTTTTGTTGTGCTCGAGTGCATAGGAGACTGCGGGGGAAATCAAAGCATCGGTTTTCCCTGTGCCGGTAACTGCATGCGCAAGCAGGTGCTCCTTGCCCTCTATTGCTGAATAAGCATCATGGATCAGTTTTTCCTGCTGTTTCCTGAGGCTCTCATGCCTGAAATAAATCTGCGCCACAGTTGCTTTTTTATTAAGGAGTGTTAAAAAGGAGTTCGGGGGTAGCTTTCCAGTGAAGGATGTAACACTCATAATCCCGGCATATAATGAAGAGAAAAGAATAGAATCTGCAGCCTCTGCGCTTTTCTCAAGCCCTTATCTGAAGGAGAAATGCAATTTCCTGTTTATTGTGGACGGGGAAGACAAGACCGGGGAAATACTTGAAAACCTGGACTTGAAAGGGGCTGATGCTGAAATAAAAAAATACTCTGTGCGCCTGGGCAAAGGAGGGGCGGTGGGAGAAGGGATTAAAGCAGCGAAAACAGAATATGCCGGATTCATTGATGTTGATGAGCACATCCCTGCAGAAACAGTGGAAAAGATGGTTGGGCTGCTCCTGGGCGAAAAGCTGGATTGTGTAATATGCTCAAGGAAAGGGGCAAACAGGAGGGAAATTTTTAGGGGATTCGCTTCCAGGGCATTCAACTTAATAGTCAATCTCCTGTTTGGGATTGGGCTCAGGGACACGCAATGCGGCTGCAAATTATTCAGGAGGGACCTTGTTTATTC
>WJMK01000004.1 GCA_014727975.1 Microcaldota archaeon
GGGAGGAATTCGTGCTCTTTGCCCTGGAAGGGCTTGGCTGGAAAATAAATACGATAAAGGGGATGAAATCCTCCCCGGACTACATTGTGTCCAGGGCAGGAAAAGAAATGGTAATTGAAATAGGTGGAAAATCCAAGGGGGAGAGGCAGCTGCGGGAATTCAGGGAAAAGTACCCTGCGGCCATTTTGCGGGACGACCAGATAAAATGCCTTCTTTTAAGTCGCAAAAGCGACTAGTTTGGGTAGTTTTTGGTCGCTTTTAAGGCTAATTTCTGCATTTTAGCAAATGGATTAATCAAAATGCAAAACCCGGAACCCAAAACAGGAAACCGGAAACCTGCCCCAACGGAAGAGTTAAAATCCTTGTTATCGAAACTTGTAATGTTAGATGGTGTTAAAGGATGGATGGCCTCTACGTGGTTACCTTTGAGATAACCGGCAAAAAAATACAAAAGGCCGGGTTCCGTGCAGCTATAGAGGAAATAGCCTTGGACCTGGACATTACTGGCAGTGCCAAAAATAAACAGGAAAAAGACAAAACAGGGCTAATGAGGTACTCTGTGGAAGTAGTAGCTGAAGGTACAAAAAAGGACCTGGAGGAGTTTATCCAGAAGATAAATGGGATAAATACGTTCCACGTGGTTAATCCGATTAAAAAGGAAATAATTGATTCTGCTAAGAAAAATGAGTCAGGCCAAAGAAACGCTGCTGTTTTTGCCATAGACAGGGAAGGCGACCGCGTTGGCGAAAGGATGGATGAAGCTGCCTACTACATGAAGAATATGTCCAAAGATCTAGGAGGCATGCGTACTGACATGAAAGGTATGCGGGGGGACATGCAGACAATGTCGGGAGAAATGAAAGGGATGCATGGCGAGATGAAGGGCATGCGGGAGGATATGCAGGACATGAGCGCAGAAACAAAAGCCATGAGGGAAGAAACCCATAAGAATTTCCAGACAATGGAAGGCAAATACCACAATATTTCCAATAAGCTTAACCTTTTTGTCGACATAATAGCCGAGTATGTCAAATCTGAAAAACCTGAATTGAAAGATACTGTTGAAGCCCTTAAGGAACAATACAAAGATTAACCTCTTCTGCATCCTTAGAGTTCCATTGCATCTGCCGGCTCGGCGCATGTGCTCACAGCTTGTAGCTCATCTTAAATAGAGCTACGGGCTGTGAAAAGTGTCAACTTTGAGTTTGGGCTGCTGCCGAGAATTAAGCGAGAACAAGATTCTCTTTACGGAACAACATGTCATCTTAAGTACTTAGACCGGGAAGAGTGCCTTAGTTTCCTCATGGATTTGCATTCTATCTGCCTAGCTCTTTCACGTGTAATGCTGAAATGCTCGGCTACCTCATCAAGCGGCCTTTCGTCATCCTTCCCAATTCCGAAGCGAACTTCCAGCGTCTCGCGTTCACGCGGATGGAGGAGTTCAAGGGCACGCTTGGTGTTTTCGGCAAGCTTTGCACCATCCACTTCTTCCTCAATAAAAGGAAGAATCTTCTGCACAACTGAAGGGTCAAGGTCGTCCAATTGCACCTCCCTGGTGCCTTCCATGCTTTCCCCAATACGGAAGTTTCTCGGCCCGGATTCAAGCAGGGAATTTGCATTCGGAGGGTAAAGGCAGCAGGAGTAAGTGCGGGCGGCAGCTTCGATCCTTTTCGCCACCTTCTGGGTAATTCCTGCATGCTCAGCATAATCAAGTGCGCCCAGCACGGGGTTCCTGTCCTTCCATCTTCGATATTTCGCTATTTCATTGAGAGTTTGATTGGGAATGCGGACAAGCAGCTTTTCCTCCGCATTCATCCGCCATGTTCGTTTCATGGTAGAAAGAAGGTAGCTTGAAAAAGTTCCTCTTTGCTGGTCCCACCTGCGGGCAGCGTAATGGGCAACAATCAGGGCATTCTGCAGCACATCATCGGGGCCTGCATTGGGGCGGCGGTTAAGCCCCCTCATTTGTATTGATTTCAGCACAAGCGGATAATTGTCCATTACAATCTTCCATGCCTGCTCTCTGCTCCTGCGAATTGGAACTGGAGTTCCCGGCATTTCCCTTTCTGCATGGGTTTTCTTTGGGAACTTCCTGCGCTCATGGAGTATAGGCTTCCTGGTTTTTTCTGCATCCTGCTTGAGCTGCTGGATAGTAAGATTTCTCATGGGTATTAAAGTGATTAGAAGTGCTTAAATATGTATCGTTTATGGTATTCTGTGGCTCTGAACAATGAAAGAGCGCGAAAGCCGCGCTCACGAATTTGTTGCCGGAGAAAGGGGAGAATGGCAAAATTATAAAAAAGACTGATGCCTAATCCCAAAGCTCTGCACCATTCTTTCTGAGCAATTCTGCAATTCCTGTATTGCCCATCTCGATTGCGGTGGCCAATGCGGTTTGCCCCCCATCGCTCTTGGTATTTACGTCCGCACCTGCATCAATCAGCATTTTACCAACTTTTATTTTTCCTGTTATGGCAGTAACGAATAATGCAGATGCCCCAACAGCATTTTTTGCATTAACATCCGCACCTGCATCAATCAGCAGCTGAACGATTTGTGCGTGACCTTTAACCGCAGCAAGAGCCAAAGCAGTGTTCCCCTTATCCTCTTTTAAATTGATATCTGCTCCTCTAGCAATCAGGCTATTAGCAATTGTTGCTTCTCCGGTTGTGGCTGCATGGATCAATATTGAAAATCCCTTATTGTCCTGTGCATTTATATCTGCTCCAGCAGCGATCAGCAGTTTAGAAAGTTCTACCTTTTCTTTGAAAAAAGCAAAGAACAATGGAGAATAACCTTTACCGTCTCTTGAATTAACATCGGCACCTGCATCGATAAGTGCTTTGGCAACATCCGCATTTTCCCGCATGATCGCTATGCTCAATGCAGTTTGCCCCATATCACTAGAAACGATTGAATTAACATCCACTCCAGCATAGATTGGAATCTGAAGGTCCTCCTTGTTCCCATTAATAGCTGCCAACATTATAGCGGAAGACATTTCCTTCTTGCTCTCTGAGTCAATCTTTACCCCTGCATCAATTAGCATCTTAACAACATCTACATGATCCCTGAAAAAAGCGTGTTTGAAAGCAGTGTTCCCTTTGTCATCCTCTGCCTCAACATCGGCACCTGCTTCAACCAGCATCTTAGCAATAGAACTGTCTCCCACGGAAGCTGCTTTCATCAATGCAGTAACTCCAAATTCATCTTTTGCATCTACATTTGCACCGGCCTTAAGCAAGCGCTTGACATCTCCTTTCTTTCCTTTGCTCACAACCAGGAGAAGCTTGTCGTTCAATTCTGTTTTATCTAAACCCTTGTTTTGGACAGCACGATCAGAATCAGCTTTTCTGGGTGAAGTGGCAACCCTGGGTTTTCCCTCGACTGCACCTTTCCTTTCGGTTTGCTTCTCGCCCCCCTTTCCTTTTAGTATCATATCTATTAAAGTGTTTATTAATGTTTATAAATGTATCGTTATGGCAATCTGTGGCCCTGGAAAGGAAAGGTTATAACATTGCTCCTGGATGTCCTGCCATGACTTCGCTTACGTTCTATGGAGGCGCTGGGGAAATCGGCGGGAATAAGATACTTCTGCAGGATAAGGACGCTAAAATCTACTTAGACTTTGGGGAAGAGTTTAACTTCGGAGAGGAGTATTTTTGGGAGTATTTGCAGCCACGAGCGGCAAATGGGCTGGAGGTATATTTCGAATTTGATTTAGTGCCGGAGGTCCCGAAGCTCTACTCCAGGAAGATGCTGGAGAGGACCGGGCTGAAGTACCGGGAGCCGGACGTGGACGCGGTAATCATAAGCCACATCCACTCGGACCACATGGGCCACCTTCTCTTCCTGGATGAGGGGATTCCGGTTTATATGGGGCACGGCACGCGCAGGCTGGCGGAGATATACCATAAGCTCTACCCGGCGTTCTTCAGCATTGGGGTGCACTCAAGCATAAGGGAGTTCAGCTCAGGGGAGAAGTTCAGGGTGAAGCACCTGGAGGTGGAGCCCATCCATGTGGAGCACTCCGCCCCGGGGGCTTACGGGTTCATAATCAGCACAGGAAGGGGGAACATTGTATATACCGGGGATTTCAGGGTCCATGGCCCGAGGAAGGACATGACTGAGGAGTTCATAAGGAAGGCAAAGGAGGCAAGGCCCTATGCCATGCTGTGCGAAGGGACGAGAATAGAAAGCGAAACTGAGCATAATTTCACTGAGAAAGAGGTGGAGGAGCGGGTTTCAGGCATTGTTTCCGGGGCCAGGGGGTTGGTATTCGGGTACTTCTCTATGAGCAATATAGACCGCTTTATGAGCTTCTACAGGGCTGCAAAGGCGAACGGGCGGAAGCTGGTGATAGACACCCGGCTCGCATACCTGGTGCAGGGGATGAGGGAGAAGGTCCCGGTGCTCCCGGACCCGAAGAAGGACAGGAACCTGAAGGTGTATTACAGGCTGGCGAAATCCTGCACTTTTTGTGAAAAGGACTATTATGTGTGGGAAAGGGAATTTATGGGCAATATGGTTACTTATGAGGATGTAAAGAAGAAGCCCAGGGAATACCTGATGCATTTGAACTTTAACCGGCTGATTGAGCTTGTTTATTTGCAGCCGGAGAAGGCGGATTTTATTTACTCTAGTTCTGAGCACTTTTTGGAAGGGGAAGGGAACGAGGAGGAGAAAAAGCGCTGGGAGGCGTGGATGTCTCACTTTGGAATTGAATTTCATAAGGCGCACTGCTCCGGGCACGCTTCAAAAGAGGATTTGGAGCGGGTGATTAAGGAGGTTAACCCGGAGGTCTTGATTCCTATACATACGAATAAGCCTGAGGAGTTCAAGAAATTCCATAAAAATGTGCTGATTCCTGAGAAAGGGGAAAAGATTGAGCTCTAGGCCTTCCTGAGCAGCTTGAAGTACTCTTCCCTGGAAAGACCAACTTCGCGCAGGATCATGCTCAAAAGGCCCACGCTAATGTCCTGGCCGGAATGCATGGGCACAACCGTAATTTTGCGGGTTTCCTTATGCTCCAGAATTATGTGCGAGCCCTTCTGCCGGACCTGGGAATAGCCAAGAAAACCAAGAACCTTAACTAGCTTTTTCGGGCTTATTGGGGTGAGCTTCATGCGCTTGCCGCCTTAGAAACAGGAACCTTCTTTACGCCCACGAACTTCATGGGGTGCTCAACCTTTCCCTTAGCATGCTCTAAGTAAAGCTCGATTGCTTCAGAAGCATTTTCCAGGACCTCTTTTACTGAGTTTCCCTGGGTATGGCAGCCGGGCAATTCAGGCACATGGGCAACATAAACCCCATCCTCGTCCTGCTCGATTACTACATCGTATTCCAGCACTTTTTCCTTGCCAGCTTTTGCCATATGCTCAATTCCGCAATCAGGATATTTAATTGTTTCCGAAAGCCCATTTTCCATTCCAACACCGGAAAAAGTTCAGATTTATTATTTATAAAGAAGGGGAAGGTAGGTTTCCGGTGGAGTAAAACGATAGTTATATAAACTTATATATTGCATAAATCTATATAACTGGTGAAGGAATGGCCAAAGGAAGCACGGAAGTGCTGCACTACCCCAGGCTGGATACAGTAATTATGGTGGAGGAGCTCATAAAGAAGGCGGGAACCTACCCCACAAAAGCAGAGCTTAGGAGGAAGCTCCCAAAAAAAATAATGTACCAGACGCTGCTAGTGATACTGGATTACCTGGAGGAATCAAACAAGATACACATAGACAGGAAAACAGGGGAAATAGTGTGGATATGGGATCCGCAGGGAGTAAAGAGGCTAAAGGAGAAGGGGCTGCTGGCCAGGTAATAGAAGCAGTGGAAAGGCACCCTCCACGGGATTAAAAAGGCAAAAATAGTTCTATTTCTGTGAAAGGGAAGGAAATCCATGTAGGGTTTGCGGATGAGAAGGTGCAGAAAGCATTCCAGGAGCTTAAAGAAGGGAAGGGGGCGGAGCAGAAACTCTGCGGATTCCTGGAAAGGGCGTTTGATGATTTGGAGGAGGATCCGTTTTGCAGGGTGAAAATTCCGAAGAAATTATGGCCTAAAGAATATGTGAAAAAGTATGCAATAAACAATTTATGGAAATACATTTTGCCAAATGCGTGGAGAGTAACTTACACTGTAAAGGCGGATGCTGTGACTATACTGGGCGTGATACTGGAATGGATGGACCATACGGAATACGAACGGAGGTTCAAATACTGAAAATGGTGTTTGGAAAAAGCAAACGATATGTTTAAAAATACTAAACAACATGTTTAGGATATGCGAACACTTATATCGAGTAAAAAGAGGAAGAAATTAATGCGGTTAATATTGGAGAATCCGGAAAGAATTCCTGGAGTGAGGGAAGCGGCAAAGGAATCCGGGGTGAGCCCGGCATCCGCTTCCGTGCTCATGAGCAGCCTGGGGAAGGACGGGTTCGTAAAGAAAGGAAAGCTGGACCTGGGGAACCCGGAAGTGAGGGCGCTCAAAACCCTCTTTAATGTGGAGAGGGCGGCACCCGCGGTGGAGGTCCTAAGGAAAAGCATTCCTGGGGTTAAGGGGGTGGGAATATTCGGGAGCTGGGCACAAGGCACCAACCAGAAGGATTCGGACATTGATGTATGGGTGAAAGTAGAGGAGGAGCCGGAGGTGCTCAAGGCCGCGGAAGCGCGGAAGGTGCTGGAAAAGAAATTGGGGGCAGGGGTGGACCTTGTATTCCTGGATGAGAAAAGGATGAAGGGGCACATGGAAAAGAACCCGGTGTTTTACTTTTCATTGCATTACTCGGTTGTGCTGTGGGGGGAGGGCGTATGATCAGCCTGGAGGAATGCCTGGAGCAGGGAATGATACGGAAGATTGCGCCTTCAATAGTACAGGCAAGGAGCCAGATGGAGAAGGCGCAGGTGATGCTGGAGGAAGCGGAAAAAGCTGCAAAGGGCGGGAGCCCGAACTCCGCGGTGCTTGCGGGGTATGCGGCGATGTTTGACGGGGCGAGGGCGCTTCTGTTCAAGGATGGGTATAGGGAAAGGAGCCATGCGTGCGTGGCAAGGTACCTGGAAGCGAATTATTCGGAAAAGCTCGGGGGCTCTTTTGTGGATTTATTGGATGAGTACAGGGAAAAGAGGCACAAGGTCTCCTATTCTTCGGAATATTACCCTACGGTTGAGGAGGCGAAGAACCTGCTGGAGTTTGCAGGGAAATTCCTGGAAAAAATAGAAAAGCTGGTGGAGGAATAACTATGTTCAAAGCGGTTTTGTTTGACCTGGACAATACGCTGCTGGACTTCTGGAGCTTTAAGCAGAAGGCCGCGAAAGCCGCAGCCAGGGCGATGGTAAGGAAGGGATTGCCAGAGAGGGAAGGCAGGGTGTACAGGAGGATATTTGAGGTGTATGATGAGTATGGGGTGGAATACCAGAAGACATTCTACCAGGTTATACACCCGTACAGGCTGGAAGTGGGGCAGGCGGAGAGGATACAGCAGGCGGCGATAGTTGCTTATTTAAGGTCCAA
>WJMK01000033.1 GCA_014727975.1 Microcaldota archaeon
AATGGTAGTCAGTTGTACTGGTTTGTCCAGTCTTTCTTCTATTTTTTTCAATGCGTTAGAATCAACGGTTTCCTTCCTTCCAACAACGAGAAAATCTACATCGCTTTTTTCATCATATTCCCCGGAGGCGTGGCTTCCGTAAAGTGCAAAGGATATAGCTGTGTCATCCACTGCCTCTTTTATTCTGAGCTTTCTGAGCCTTTCGAGAAAATATGCTTTCTTCATGGCCTTTACTGCGAAGTGATTATTGTTCAGAAAAAAGATGCGGAGATTAGCCTTGCGCTCTTCCTGTAGCCAGTGGTTTTTCAGGAATTCCTCACAGTAGGATTTCACGGTAAGCGGATTAAGCTTTAGGTGCCTGCACAGTTCCCTGAAATGGACTTTTTGGGTTGGGTGTTCCAGGAACCACTCCAAAACTTTTGTTCCTCCAAACGACTGGAATGACATAAAATACTTATCAAATGATAAATTATTTAAATCAATCGCTAAATTTAATGTACGTGACTAATTTTCAGTAGCCCTCCTGCAGCTTCCGTATCCGGTTTAGGAGTTTTCGGTTGTCGGCTCGTTCTATGCTTTCGTAAAGCTCGTCTTTTGCAGTATGAATATATGTCACGGTAACCTGCAAGTTAGTATGCCTGGCGAATTTGGAGGCAAACGCCACGTTTCCTCCTTTTTTCTGCAGAAATTGGTTATTGCGTAGTGGCGGAGGAGGGATTCGGGTTTTTCCATGATTAGAAAGCTGGAAGAAAAGATTAAAAGGACGGGGTGCAATATTAGAGCATGAGGTGGGTGTTGGCGATTCTTGGAATCGTGCTTCTCTTTGCAGCAGGATGCACTACAGAAAGGGATGTAGGCAATGTGCATGCATTAGTTCCGGGCTCAGAAGACAATCCAAATTACGAAACAGTCGTGTTCGGGGGCGTGGAGCAGCAGTATAACGTGAGCAGTAACAAGAGCGTTATACTGGTTGTTTCCGGCTCCTACAATGTAGTTTATGTAGATGAAAATACAGAACTCAGCGAGGTTGTGATGTCAGGGAACGGCAACCTGGTCTATATTTCCAGCAAGCACCACCCGAAAATGATGAGAAGCGGGATGCAAAATCTCATACTAAGATACAACTGAGGGTAAAGGGAAGCTTTTAAATTTCCCCTGTGAAATGGGATGCATGAGCGAGAAAGACCTTCCAATTTTCAGAAAGGACAGAATCAGTACCGGGGTTGAGCCCCTGGACCTTATGCTTGAGGGAGGGTATAAATATCCCGGAACTGCTTTGCTTATGGCGCCTACGGGCTCGGAAAAGCAATGCTTTGCCGCACATTTTGCAAGCGCCGGGCTTTCTGAAGGGGATTCGGTAATCTACATTACTACTGACAAAACCCCAAAAGAAGTGGAAAAGACTGCCGCAGGCTGGGACCTGCATTTCAAAGGGCCCGGGAAAATATTCTACATAGACTGCTACAGCCAGGGTGAGGCAAGCGGGAAAGCCAATATTTACAAGGTAGGAGGACCTGGTGCACTTAATGAAATCTCGCTCTATATAAGCGAGATACTGCGCAATAATGAAGGGAAGAAGATCAGGCTTGTTTTCCATACATTCTCCACATTCGCGCTTTACAATGAAATGGGCTCCCTCTTCAAATTCCTGGACTCTGTGGAAGGAAGGGTGAAAGGAGCAGGGGGGAGTGTGCTGCTCCTGGTAGAGGAGGGAATGCATGAGGAGAGGTTCCTGACTACCCTAAGGCACACAATAGATGAGGAGTATACTCTGCGGAACAAAGACAAGATAAAGGAGCTAATTAGCAGCAGGCTGCCGGTTGCGGTGCCGCTTAAGGTTGGTCCGCTGGGGGTTGAGGTGGAATAGATGGAAGGAATGGAAGGCCAGGCCCTGCTTGGGAAACTTAAGGAACGGGACATCATGGCAGCAATTATAGGATTTGATGGCTCAAGAATTGCATCCAATTTCGGTATGCAGGATGGTGTTGAGAATTATTCTTCATCTGTATTTAATGTAGGGGACGCACTGCTGAGGCAGGCGGGGGAGGCTGCTGAGGAGGTTGTAATCACCACTGACATGGGCAATCTTGTGCTCAAAAAAGTTGATGAGGGGGTGCTGGTAGTGCTGATAAAGACAAAAGACCAGTATGCATTCTACAAGGGGCTCATGGGAGTGGAAGAGCCCGAGGCAAAAAATAAAGAGGGCAAGTGATGGAACCTGATTCTATTCTTTCCCTCCTGGGGAAAGAAAAACATTTCTGCGAAGCAAGGATAGAAAGGCTGGAATTCTCAAGCGTAAGGTACAAAGACGGGGAGGTGCAGGTAAACTCCGGGACTGAGAAGGGGGCTAATGTACGGTTATTCAAAAATGGATGCTGGGGTTTTGCATCTGGAAGCCCTGAAGAGATGCCCAAGCTCCTCAGGAAAGCAAAGGAGCTTGCTTCTATGGGGAAATGCAAGTCCAAATTGGGCAAAAGACCAACAGGGAGATTAAAAAAATGGAAAAGGGGAAAGGGGATAGGGGTGGATGGCCTGGTTAAACTCAGCAGGGAGCTGGGAAAGCAGATGCGGGGGAAGAGGATAAGGAACAGGTCAGTTGGCCTGTTCGAGCAGATGGATTCGCTGGAGTATTATAATTCAACCGGGGAGGAAAAAAACGAAAAAAACCTTGTGCTGTACGGAAGGTTTTCTTCAGTTGGCAGGGAAGGGAAAAGGGTTGAAGAGGGAGGCGAAAGGTTTAGCTCTCTGAAAAAATGGGACAAAGAAAAATTATTCATGCATGCAAAGGAGGCAAAAAGGAAATGCAGTGAATCCCTGGATGCCGACCCTGCAAAGAAAGGAGAATTTTCAATAGTTATGGACCCTGCACTTGCAGGAGTATTTGCGCATGAGGCAGTGGGGCATGCATGCGAAGCAGATGGTATAATAGAGGGAACTTCGATACTCAGGGATAAGCTGGGTGAAAAAATTGGCTCTGGCATTATAACCATCTGGGACGATCCTGCGCTTGAAGAGGGATTTGGGAGATACTCTTTTGATTCGGAAGGAGTTGCAGGAAAAAAAGTAGAGCTGATAAAGAAAGGGGCAGTTGCAGGGAGAATGCATTCCATGGAAACTGCAGCAGAGCTAGGGGAAGAGCCAAATGGGCACGGGAGGGCCGAATCCTATGCATCAAGCCCAATAGTAAGGATGAGCAATACCTGCATAGAGCCGGGGGAGCAAGAAGTTGAAGAACTCCTGGGCATAAAGGAGGGGCTCTACCTGAAAGGGATGAGCGGGGGGAGTGTGGACCCATTTACCGGCCAGTTCATGTTCAGGTGCGAAGAGGCTTTCCCCATAAAAAAAGGCGAGGTGGGAAAAAGGGTGAGGGCTGTTTCCATAACAGGGACAATAATGGGGACTCTCCTGGAGGTGGATGGTGTTGCAAATGATTTTGAGCTCTCTCCAGGCTTCTGCGGAAAAAGCGGGCAGAATGTACGGGTGAGCGACGGGGGGCCTCACGTAAGAGTAAAGAAAATACGGGTAGGGTGAGATTATTTTTTCCTGCCGGGGAAGGCTTTTTTGTATGCTTCGGGCAGGGCTTCCGCTAAATCTGAGGCACAGTATGCATATTTTTGCTTTTTGAAAAGAATATCGCCTGCAAAACCTGTGAGGTATGCGGCAGAGGCAGCCGCCACAAGCGGGAGGTTATTGCAGAAAAGGGCTGCGGTAAGGCCTGCAAGCACATCCCCTGTCCCGCCCTTGGTCATTCCTGGGTTGCCTTTTGTATTTTTTATTAAGCGGGAGCCATCGGAAATCAGGTCCGTGGGGCCTTTTTTGAGTATCGTGCAGGAATGCTCAGCGGCAAACTCCATTACATTGCGGGGAGTGGAAGGGACCCCAAAAAGCCTTCTGAATTCTCCCTCATGGGGGGTCAGAATTGTGCCTGCAAAATCTGATTTTCTGGATAGTTTCATTATCCCATCTCCGTCAATCACTTTTTTCTTGAACTTTCTTATCCTGGAAAGAGGGAACTTTGCTTTTCCAAGTCCCGGGCCATAAAGAACACAATCTGCATCCACCGGCTCTGAAACAATTATGGGCTCGGGGAGAGGAAGCACTGACTGTAGTACAGTGGGGGAAGAATCCCCTGGGAGAAAATAAGTAAGGTCGCAGAACCTGCGGGCCCCAAGTATGCTGAATGCAGGGGCGCCATGGTATTGCCTGCTTCCTGCTATCACCAGCAACCTGCCATTTTCTCCCTTCCTGGAAAACCTTCCGGGGGCCTTGAGCTTGGAAAGGGCTTTTTTCATGCTTTCTGTTCGTGGGGATAATTTTTATAATTTAGGTTGGAAATCAAGGGCAATGCGCCATCCATTCCTAATAGCCGGGGCAGGGATCATACTCATAATTGCGCAGCTTCTGCTTTGGTCAGGGCTGGTAGTGTTCCAGCTCCCCTATGCACAAGAAGAGCTTGAAGCAGGCCTGAAGCTCAACATGCCTGTAAAAGTAATGCCGCTAATACTTGATTATTACCCTGAGCTGGAAGCACTCACCTATGAAAGCTCAATAGGCTACTGCGAATACAGGGAAGCCATGGAGATGGATATGGAAGTGGAGGGGATCACGGATGAGTATGTCTGCGAAGTCATAGATGACGGGCTTGTGCACAATACCTATGAGTTGAGGTACTACCTTGCAAGGAAGGTTGTGGGCCAGAAAGTAGATGAATATTCCTTAGTCTACGGGGAACAGGTTTCAGGGGTTGGGGCGTTTGGTCTGCCGCTTGTGCTTGCAGGAATTTTTATAGGTATAGCAGCATTTGCGGTCTTTTATTTTGGGAGCACTACCCTCCCTAAGGGCCTCTTTTACTATTCTGTTGCAAGTGCGGTCTGGGCCCTTGGCTTTATGGGAATAAGTATGTTACTCTTCCTGTTTGCGCCTGGGATTGTTATGGGCCAGATGGAAAAAAATATTGCAGAAGGGTTCGAATCAGAAGTATTTGTGCTTACTGAACCATACATATGGGCAATGGTTGAAGGGCTTTTTGTAGAGCCTGCGCTTATTTTCGGGGGAATGGCATTTGTATTTTCCTTTGTTTCAGCATTGTTTTATCTCATGTCCATGAATTCAAAGGACTGATTTTATTTTCTCCGCAGTCTTCTTTGCTTCCTCCAGTGCTGACTTTGCAGGGCTTCCCCCTGTCTTTTCGTGGGCATATGCAATTGAGGAGGAGGAATTTACGCGGTGGATAAAGGGATTTCCCCTGAGTGCTGAAAGGGTTTTGAACGAGCCTCCCTGGGCACCTATTCCCGGGACAAGCAGGGGGGTTTCCTTTCCTGCGAGGGCTATTGCTTCAGGGATTGCCTCGCTTGTTGCGCCCACTACAAGGCCGGTTCCCCATTCTCCTGCCTTGCGGAAAACTTTCTTGTATATGTCGGGTTCCTGGAAATCTCCTGCTCCGGGATTGCTTGTGCGCCCCAGCAGGTATGGGAGTTTTCCATCCCTTAGGAAGGGCTTTACAGAATCCTCTCCCATGTAAGGGGAAAGGGTTACTGCATCCGCTCCCCAGAAATCATATGCTTCTGAAGCGTATGCCTCGCTGGATTTTCCTATGTCCCCCCGCTTTGCATCCAGGATTACGAATGTCTTGGGCTTGTATCGGTCGATTATTTCTTTTAAGGCAAAAAGTCCGTCAAAGCCTTCTGCTGCAAAGTATGCATAATTGGGCTTGATTGCAGAAATCAGGTTTTCCTCCAGGAGGGCATCAACAACTTCGGAAAAATAAGGAACGATTTCGTCGTTCATTCGGGACTTTACCGGGTCTATTCCAAAACAGAGGATGCTGTTGGTTTCTTCTGCCAGCTTCTTGAGTTTTTCAGGTGCCATATTCATCCCTGTATTCCCGGAAGGCGGCGTAAAGTTCATCGGTTACGTGCACCTTTCCATCTATTCCCTTTCCTTTCAGGTATTCAAAGCAGTCTGATATTTTTGCAATTGAATGGACCGGGATTCTGGTTTTTTCCCTGAACTCTTCAACTGCATTTTTGGATTCTCCCTTCTCCTCGCGGTCTACACCTATTATGAGGGACTTTACCTTTGCCCCCATGGCCTGGAGGAGCTCTACGGATTCGTATTTTGTGCCCCCGGTTGTGAAAACATCATCAATAAGGATTACTTCTTCGCCTTCCTGGGGGAGCCTGCCTACAAATGCGCCCTTGTCTCCATGCGCCTTTACCTCTTTTCGGTTGAAGAGCCAGCTGTTCGGGAAACCATGCTCATCTGCAAGGGAAATAGAGGCAGCAACTGCAAGCGGGATTCCCTTGTATGCGGGGCCGTAGACTATCGGGGCGGTCCCTGTTTCAAGGATTTTCCGGGCAAAAAATCCGGCAAGCCGGTAAAGGCCGGAGCCGCTGCATACTACCCCGGTATTTACGAAATAGGGGGATTTCCTTCCGCTTTTGAGGGTAAAATCCCCGAACTTCAGGGCGCCTTCTTTCACAAGGAATTCGATGAATTCCGGGTTCATTTTTTGCCCTCCCTCACTGCGCTTACGAACTTCTTTACTGCGTCTGCTCCTCCATCCTTCTCAAATGAGGTCCCTACCTGGACGATGTCTGCACCTGCCTTGATTACGGATTTTGCTTCTTCGGGTGTGCGTATGCCCCCTGCAACTACATATGGGACATCTATTGCGGAAGAGACCGCACTTACCATCTCCAGAGGGATGTGGCCCTCCTTGGGGTTGCTCCCTGCATCAGTGATTACCAGCCTGAATCCCATGTACTGGGCAGCAAGGGCAGTTGCTGCAGCGAGCTTGGGCTTGTTGCGGGGTATCTTGTTTGCCTCGCCTACCCATCCCACAGTGCCTCCGGGCTCAACAACCATGTAGCCTACGGAGAGAGGCTCGATTTCGTATTGCTTAACCATGGGGGCGGCAAGAGTCTGGGCCCCGGTAATCCAATATGGGTTGCGGGAGTTCAGCATTGACATGAAATAGACTGCGTCCCCGTACTTGGAAACAGTTCCAATATTTCCGGGGAAAAAAACCACCGGGACATCCACGCTTTCCTTTACCTGCTTTGTTACCTGGTCGAGCATTTCACCCTGGACACCGGTGCTTCCCCCAATAAGGAGGATATCTGTGCCCCCCTCGTCCATGTTTTTGGCGGTTTTTATTGCATCCTCAAGTGAGGGGTAATCCAGAGGGTCAAGGACTGAGAAAAGGAGTGCCTTGTGCTCTTCGAGCTTTTCGTGAATATACTTTTCTACTTTCATGGTAAATCTCCTGCTAGGACAAAATAGAAATTTTGTCCGCTTTGGAAATTCAGGCAGAATTTCCAATCAAATTTAGGGTAAATTGGCTTTATAACTATTTGTTTTGGGGTTTTCGGCATCCTAAAGTGCACGCGGGACGCGGCAAGGGCCCTTCAGGGTGACGATCTTGAGAGATAGGTAGAAACCATCTCTTCAATCCCCCGTTTTATGGGGCGGGGGGAGAACCCGAGTTCCTGGCGCGCCTTTGAATAGTCAAATGCGCGGTCTGCGGAAAGAATTGAAATGTGCTCGCGGGTTAGCCTGGGGTTCCCCCTGAGCTCCTGGAAGCGTGCAAGGAGCATGCCTGCCCATACCGGGAGGTAAGATGCAGGAGGGTGCACTCCGAGCGCGTGGGCAGCATAAGTATAAACCTGGCGCTGGGTTGCAGGAGGGCCTGCGAGAACATAGGTGCCTGTTTTCTTTAGGGCTTTGGGAAAAACGGATGCACAATCCTCTGCATGGACAAACGAAATGCGGTTGGAGCCATCCCCGAAGATTTTCATCCTGCCATTCTCAATCATGCGGAGCACGTTGAAGTAGTCCTGGAACTGGGGCCCGTAGAGCGTTCCTATGCGGAGGACTGTGTGCTTCTTTTTCTGCTGCACTAAGTGTTCTGCTTCCAGCTTGGTGCGCGCATAATCTGAATCCGGGTTTGTGGGGGTTTCTTCACCTGCAGGGATTTCTGCAAGCGTTTTTCCATATACTGAAATTGAACTGGCGAGAGTGATGTGGCAGTTTCCAGGGGAAGCATCTACGAGGCGGCGGGTAAGCTCCACATTTGCCTGCTCCAGGGCCTGCCTGTCCCAGGTTTTTACTGAGCCTGCAAGATGGATTAGGTGGGTTGCACCCTCCAGGGTTTTTTTGAGGGAGTGCTCTGAGAAATCTGTAATGGTTTCGTTGGGGAGGCCGGAGGCGCGCCTGACCAGGGGGATTGCATCAAGCTGCTGGAACACTGTTTGGCCGAGACGCCCCGCGGCGCCGGTAATGTATGCTTTCACAGGGGGATATGGGAGGGAAAAGCTATATAAACTATTTTACACATACTTTTACTATATGACACCTAAAAGGAGGATGGGCAAATGCAAGCAAAAAAAGACTTCCAGGCCTCCGGCAGACCCCGCAAAGGCAAAGAAAAGGGGTTTTGATAAACTATCAAATGCGCTTGAAGACGCTCTTGAGGCTACTGCAAAGAACACGGGGATGGCGGAGCGCTCAATCATGGTTTCCAGGGAAACAGTACGGATGATCCCCATCCAGATAAAAAGCGCAGAAGACATGAAAATGCTGCTTGCAGCTAAAGCGCTGGGCCTGATGCAGTGCATGCGCAAAGGGGAGAGGGAGGCTTTCCTGGGGGATGCTGCAGGAAGGGTGGACAAGGAGCTTAACAAACATTCCATTCCACTTCTTTTTGTTGGTTCTTGTAAAGAAGAAAAAACCGCACTGGACCAGGAGGTGAATGCTGCAGGGACGATTCATGGTTTTTCCGGTCTTGCAAGAAAATATTTTGATGCGTACTACAAGTTGTGTGACGATGACGTCTCCCCAATTACAGAAGAAGCAGACTATTATACCACACACTGGGTACCAATTTCAGAAGGGAGGTATGGTAGGGCGGTTATCTACGCCAGGCTTGCAGACCTTTCGGTAGAGCCGGAAAAAAAACTAGAGTACCTTGAAAATGAGGGTGTAAGGTACAGGCAGGACTGGAAAAGCCTGGAGCTTTTTGACAAGATGAGAAAAGTTTACCAGGTTATAGCAGATTTTGTTGGAAGGGGGGCAACAGTGGCGACGAGCATAAGGAAAAACGCTACTGACCTTATGGACAGGCACTTCAGCAAAGGAGAGCTGAAAGAGAAGGAAGGATTTGAGCTGTATAGGGAATGCAAAGAGTGGCATGACAAACTCAAGCCACATGCGGAGAACGTTGCAGCGGCACTCATGACAGAGGGGGTGCTTCCGGAAATGCTCAGAAAGCTTGAGGGCAAATTTGGGTTAAAGATACGGCTTGAAAGCCAGACCTCAAATCCGGATGAGATTTACAGGATTAAGGGCCCTGCAGGGATTTTCTGGAAAGTAAGGCGGAAGCGAAAGAGGGGGGAACCGGACTACGGAATTGGGGACATCCAGGACTTTATCGGGACCACTGCAGTAGTTTACGGAAACGAGGGCGATGTGAGGAAAATCGCGGACTGGATAAGGATAGGGCTATTGCAGAGCAGGGCAAAATTCAGCATAGACAGGATTGCGATCAAGGACGAAGAAAGGGAAACAGGGTATAGGGCATCCCACATCGTCTTTGAGATCAAGGTAGATGGGGTTGCGGTGCCTGCAGAGATACAGGTAAGGACGAAGGAGATGCACGAGGAAGCAAAGCTCGGGAGGTTTTCCCATGCGTTCAAGGAAGCCGGCATAAGCAGTGGAGAACACAGGAGGATAATGGAAAAAATAGCAGAGCTTATGGGAGGGGAATTCAGGAAAGCGGAAGAAATCTACGAGACACAAAAAACCGAAAGGAGGAAAGTGGCCAGGGGCAGGAAGAAGGATGTGGCGATCTACAGGGTGACAGTGCTGGACCTAAGGAAAAGGCGTGCAAAACAGGAACACCTTTCAGTGAAGGCAAAAAACAAGGAGGTCGTGGGTGGAATCGTTGTTTTGGCAATTGGGTTTGGAAATAAAGTAAAGGTGACTGATGCCTCTATGGAAGGGGAAAATGGGCTAGATTTTTTTGGGGAATGCCCTCAGGAGATTACCATAACCGTGGAAAAGGGGAAGGGCCCGGGAAGGGATACATGCGATGAATTGCTGAAGGGGAAGGTACTTACGCCTAACGCTGTTGAAGCAATACAGGAATACAAGAAAACACTTAAGAGAAAACGGCGCAGGAGAAACTAGCTATTTCCTGAATACTACTGCGCTTTCCCGGACTTTTAATTTTGCAGGCTTTACATCTGCAATCCTCTCCATCCAGAGCGGGATTTCGTATTCGAAGCCTATCCTGTTTCCTATCTCCCCGAGAATTCTGTCCACCTCTATGTGTTCTCCCTGGAGCACTGCGTTCCCTACGATTAGTGCACCTCCCTTTTCCGTGCTTTTGTAGAGGTTTTGGAGAACTTTTTCCATGTCTGAGAAATACTGGCCTGCGATTGGGATCCTGCGGGCAGCTCCCCCTGCTTCCTCAGGGGGTTCGGGCTGCCTGGCATTCTTTGTGATGAACGAGCGAAGGGCTTCCTTTCTCATTTGCAGGGAAGCGTCCTTCTCCATGGAAAGAAGGGAAAGCTCTAATCCGTAAACCTTGGAATAGTCTATGTTGTTGAGGTAAGGGGGAGAGGTTATGAATATTTCGTGGTTTTCTCCTGAATAAGTGCGGGCATCCGCAAGGTGGACTTCAGGGGTTGGGCCCTGGATTGGGCTGGATTCGATATCATGGAGAATCTGCTTTGCTTTCTTCTTGAATGCTTCCTTTACCGGCATTGCCCGCTTGGACCTTTCCAGGCGCAGCACGCCGCCATCCTTGATGAAGAATCCGGACTGGGGGAGCGCTGAAAGGAGGGCGAGAAGGAACAGGGAGCCCACTTTCTGGTTTTCCATCTGCTCAATTTTTTCCCTGAGGAAGCAGATATCATTGTAGTTGCGTTTGGAAAAAAAGCGCCTTGGGGAGAAAAGCTCAAAATCCCATCTGAAGTCCGGTTCCCTTCTCTCCTTGAACAGGGACTTGAGCTCACTGCCTGCTTCCTCTGCGTCCTTTTGGGAATAATTTTCGCATTTTGTGCGTGAGGCAAAAACTGCAAGCGGGGAGATATCGATTCCCGTGGAATGGAGGCCAAGGGACTTGGAGGTGAGGGGGGTAGTGCCTATTCCGGTAAAGGGGTCAAAGACTGATTCCTTTGCATTGAAGTAGGAAATGAAATGGTGCACGATCTGGGGGGAATATGCTTCCTTGTAGTAGAGCCAGCGGTGGATTGGGAGGTCTTTTGATGCCTCAAAGGTAAAGTAGGATGCAAGGGAAGCCTTCAATCTGGTTCACCCGATTGCATCTTTTGCAAGCTTGTCCGCAAGCTTATTCTTCTCTCTTCCTACCCAAGCATAATTTACTGCAAGGCCTTCCGAAAGCTGGTCTATTTCCTTTTTTATCTCCCGGAGGTGGGGGACCTTTATCCGGAATTTTCCGCTGAGCTGCTGGACTACCAGGCGGCTATCTGTGCGGATTTCTATTGCATCTGCACCTAATTGGATCGCTTCTTCGAGCCCGCGCTTCACCGCAAGGTATTCTGCAGTATTGTTTGTGCCCTCCCCTGCTGGTTCGCTTACTTCCTTGAGTATATTTCCTCCTTTGTATACTACTGCCCCTATTCCCATGGGCCCTGGGTTGCCTGAACATGCGCCATCAGTGTAAACAATCATTTTGTGACACCTGTGACTATTTTTTATTAGTTTCTTTATAATCGTTTCCACAATGGTTGAAACAGAGTTCGTGGTGCGCTGCTCAGGAAGGATGGATTATGTGCGCGCGGTTTTTGGGGCAGCAATCATGGGGGGGATATTCACATGGGTGAACCAAACCTACCCTCTTCCGCTCGAGCTTCTTTACAGCCTTGTTGCAATACTTACTGTAATCTCTATCGTCGCAGCATTTATACGGGCAAAAATCCAGTATATAGATGTGGATGATGAGGGGATTACTATGCACAGGGGGCTGTTCAACAAAAAAACAACATATGTGCCTTATGAGAGGGTCACAAATGTGCAGGTGCACCGGAGCTTCTGGGAAAGGCTGTTTATGCTTGGGATGCTGCAGATAGATACTGCAGGCACAAACCAAAAGGAGATTGTGATGTATAACATTCCTTCACACTACCTGGACAAACTAGCAAAAAGCGTGCATTCCCACATAGGGGGGTCCTGAATGGGGGCAGAAAGCGGGTTTTTCATTGTTGATGATGCAGAGTTAGCTGAGAAACTGGAGCTTCTTGGGGCGGGAGTTGAGGAGGAAGGGGGCAGGAAGCTGCCTTTGATTGAAGCTGCTTATTTCCAGGAAAAGGGGGTTTTGGAAACAGGAAAGAGCATTAGGGAGCTGGTTGAGGGGAAAGAAAGGGAATTTGAGGTTTTGAAGCATCTGCGGGACTCTGGGCGCATTGTGCGCATTGGGGAGGGGGATTCGGAGTTCCTGCGGGTTTACAGGAAAGGGATGCGTATTGGGGAAGACCGGACTGAGGGGATTGTGAGGGTTTTGGGGGAAGGGGAGAAGCCGGACCTGCTTGCGGACATTGCTGTGGCGGGGAAAATGAGAAAAGAGCTTACTTATGCGTTTGTTGGGGGAGACGGGATTACTTTTGTGAAGGCTTATCGTGTAAGCTTTGAGTAGCCAGATATTTCTGGTAGATTTCGTTTACTAATTTGTCATCTATTCTTCTTCCGCGATTTTTGTGGGGGACTAAGCCACCTGTGAATTTCTTTGGGATGTGGAGGAGCTCATGGATAAGGATTTTCTTTTTTTCCTCCTCCGGGAGCTTGTCGTATTCCTCACTTACCACTTCAACTATGTAGAAGGGGTTGATTTCCAGGGCATTTCTCCAGATTTCCGGGAGGGACCATATTCTTGCGTATGCGTTTGCCTGGGCTCCGTAAGAGCGCATGCAGATTAGCCTTGGGCCGATTACGTGGCTCATCTGGAGGCGCTCCAGGATTTCATTAAGCATGAGCTGTACATCATAGGCCCGCTCGGATTTCATTGGTTTTATTTGGGGCGGGAATAATTTAAACTGTTGCAGGGATAAGGAGTCCGTATGGAGCTTCTTTGGGACGGGAACAATGTGAAAGCTGGGGATTCGCAATCCATTACGGCATTGGTTAAAGGCTGTTATGGGGAGAATAAGGAGGGGGTTATTCTTCTTGAGCCCGAGGAAGCGCTTTACCTGGTGGATGTGAGGGGGGCGGAATGCAGGGATGCAAAAGGGAAGAAGCTTTCATTTAATGCGCTTGCTTCTAAATTTAAGGAGAAAAAGCTGCTTGCGAGGTACTTGACTTATAAAGACTGGAGGGACAGGGGTTTGTTTATCCGGCCGGAAGCGGAGGAGAGAGGGACATACGGGCGGAGTGTTGCACTGGAATACAAGCGGGGGGAATTGGTGCTGGATGTCCCTGATTTTGAGGGGGTTTTCTTTGCGGATGACCTGATTACAACGGTGGATAATGCGGAGGTTGGAGGGGTTTTGTACAATGAATACTGGCTTGGGCAAATGGGAACGTATAAAGCTGCGCACCGGGGCACAATTTCAAAATTTGATGTGTTCGAGACTCTTTTGCTATTGGATTCAGGGAAACTGGAATTGGATGTGAAAAGGAAGGATGTGTTTTCTGAGGCAAAGAAGCGCATTGAATATTTTGAGGATGTTTACAATGTGTATTGGGAGTGGAGGGAAGCAGGATACGTGGTTAAAACAGGGTTTAAGTTTGGGACGCATTTCAGGATTTATTTTCCCGGGGCAAAACCGGGCGGGGGCAAGGGTTGGACACACTCCAAGCACGTGCTGCATGTTTTCCCGAGAAAAAGCTCTTTGATTATTTCGGAGTGGGCACGGGCAATCCGTGTTGCTCATTCTGTGAAGAAGACGTTTATCCTTGCAATACCCGGGAAGGGGAAAGTGCGGAAAGGGCACGTGGATTTTGCGCTTTACCACAGAAAGGGGCAGGGTGTGGAAACCCCTAAAAACGGGAAGCCTTCGTTCCTGATGCTTTCGCTTTCAGAGGATGAGTACTTGAGCGGGGAGGAGCTTGCTGCTTCCCTGAAAACATGTGCGGAAAGGGAACTGGACTTGCTTGTGGCGATTGCAGACAGGGAGAGCTCTGTGACATACTATTTGATCAAGAGGATTGGGCTTCCCGGGAGCAGATACGAGTATTACGAGATTGAATGGATGCAGCCCTGAAATTTTTTGCTGCTGTTTTAAGCTGTGGTAAAAATTTCCTCACTCCTTGTAACCTTCGGTTACATCTCTTCAGCAGAGCTGAAGAAAACATGGCCCGTTTTACGCTAGGGTAATCTCAATTCTTTCTTTTCCTGCTCCTATGTTCTTTCTTTTGAGCTTGATTTTTCCGATTTCACCCAAGGAAGTTACATGGGTGCCTCCGCAAGGGTACTTGAAATCCCTGCACTCCCACCACCATTTATCAGGATTGTTCTCATCCGGGTATGTTTTTGCAGGGTGGTTCTCTTCGATTAGCTTGTTGGCTTCTTCTTCCACTGGGGGCAGCAGGTCTGAGATAGGGGAATCGTGCTCAAAATCTATTCTTGCCTTGTCTTCTGTTACGTTGGAGCCGATGAGCTTCCTTGATTCATATTGCCTGGAGAAGACACCGTAAACCAAATGGGCGGCGGAATGCAGGCGCATTATTTTCTTGCGTTTCTCCATATCGATTTTTACCTCTGTTTCATCTCCTTCCTTGAAAGTGGCGCCTTCTTCCAGCTTGTAGAAAATTTCCGGGCCTTCTGCACGGGCTTCCAAGACCTTGAAACCGCCTATTGTACCGGAATCGGACTGCTGGCCGCCTGCAAAAGCAAACAAAACAGTCTTGTCCAGGGTTATTTCACCGTCTTTTGATGAGGTTACCGTTGCCTTGCAGGAATCCAGGTATGGGTCACTTCTGAAGAGTTTTTCAACCATAAAACCACCTTTATTGAAGTAAAAGAGTAGGGTTTATAAACTTTTTAAGTAATAAACTCTCGGTGTCCCTATGGGAAAGTACACGCTTGCAAGGCAGCTATCAGGAAAAAAGGTTATTACTAACGACGGTGAAGAGTTCGGAAGGCTCGTTGATGTAGACATAAACGAGATCACTGGGAAAATTGAGGAGCTCATAGTGGAACCCAACCCGGACAACCCCGCAGCAGAAGAAATGCGTGGGGATGACGGGCTTTGCAATTGCCCATATGATGCTGTTCTTGCAGTTGGGGACTTCGTAATTATAGAAAAGAGAAGCCTTAAGCACGAGTAATCCCTAATTCTTTCCCAATTCAGTGGAAACCCACCTTCGTATAATATATAAAATGCGAATTTGAGTCTGTAGTGTGTGCCCTAAATCGGGGGAAATGAACATTGCAGAGGTGGTCGGATTGTGGCTAGCTGAAGGCTGGCGCAATAGCCGATATGAGATAACGATAACCAATAATTGCCTGGAGCTCATAAAGGGCTCTTATCAGGTTCTGGGAGGGCTATTTGAAGGAGGAAACTTTCGGGCATATGCATACCTGCCTTCAAAAGGATATGGGCTAAAGGAAACACTACCTGTTGCCAGGGTTAGAAAATACGTGGATTCCAGGGCAAGAAAGCCCTACTATATCCTGAGGTTAGGCAGTGTCGAAGCAACAACAAAGTGGAAAAAGCTAGTTGTGCAGACCTGCCAAGGTGAGGAGAACTATGCGGATATACTGCGGGGATTTTTTGCTGGAGAGGGAAATATAAAAACCGGATCTCACTCCAATAGGGCAGTTAGAATTGCTCAGAAGGAACCTAGCGAATTAATCGACCTGATTTTGAGTCATTTTGAAATAGAAAAAAGATTTGAGAAAAGGGGGAGGAGCTACGCAATCGTAGGGAGGCGGGACTGGGAAAAACTGGCTAAAATCAGAATAGCTGATCTTCACCCTGATAAAAAGAAAAAGTTCTGGAATGCGTACCAAAGCTACTCTCAATGGCACTACAAAAAACACCATATTCACAACAATATACTTGAATGCCTAAATCGTCCAAAGACCAGCAAGGAATTGGCAGAAGAGTTCGGGAGGAGCCAAGCAAGGCTTCAGGACATCCTAATGCCCTTGAAAACTCAAGGCGTGTTGATGTGTTATAAACTTGGGGCGGGAAAGCCGCATTATTGGGTTAGGGTAGATTCTAGGCAGATTCCAATTTCTGCCAGAAAAAAGAAAATTCTAGACTCGCTTGTTGTGCCTAAGAGAGCATTAGAAATTGCACTGGATATCGGAGTGAATAGAAAGATCTTACGGGACCACTTACAAACGTTAGAAAGGCTCAGTTTTATAAGGAGGGAAGGGAAATACTGGGTGAAACTTGAAACCAACAAAGAGGTAATTGTAATTGATTAACAAAATTGCAGGGCTCGATGAGGCTGGCAGAGATTTGTGATAACAAACTGCAAGCAGCGTCCTCGGGCCATTAGTAATTGCTATTGCAGCGATGCCCAGCTCAATTGAGAATACGCTTACTGGGATAGGTGTAACGGATTCCAAAAAACTCAGGCCTGGAAGAAGGGAAGAGCTTTTTCACCAAATCAAAAAAATGTGTAAACACCAAATCAGGATTATTACTGCATCCGAGCTTAATGAACGCATGGGAAGGGAATCCCTGAACTTGATTGAGGCAAAGGAAATGGGGGCGCTTGCCCTTTCTATGAGCGGAAAGGTGTACCTGGACCTTCCTGAGCTGCACTCAAATGGATTTCTGCGCAAGGCCGGGCTCGCAGGCAGGCATGATGTGGTTGCGGAGCACAAAGCTGATTTGAAGTACCCTATTGTGGGTGCTGCATCAATACTTGCGAAAGTTACGCGTGACAGGCTGGTTGCGGAGCTTGCGGAGAGGATTGGGGAGGAGATAGGAAGCGGATATACCTCTGATGAGAGGACGATTAATGCGCTAAAGAATCCGGAGATAAGGATGAAACTGAGGGGAGAAATAAGGAAGCGCTGGAGTACTGTGGAGCGCATACTCCAGCCTAAATTGACTGATTTTTAGCTACTTGCCGAGCTTCTGCTCCTTGCCCATTATGAAGTATTCCAAAGCTGCTTTGGCTTCAGGGTCGCTCATCTGTACGGGCGGGTGCTTCATGAGGTATGCAGAGGCAGACTCGATTGCACCTCCGTAGCCGCGGTCCAGGGCGATTTTGGCTGCGCGCACTGCATCAACTACGATTCCTGCAGAATTGGCCTTGTCGTCCACATCTAATTTAAGGTCAATTTTGTAGGGGATATCTGCCCATTGCCTGCCTTCCATATAAAGGAAGCAGAGTTTTGTGTTTTGCAGGAAGGGGACATGGTCACTCGGGCCGATGTGGATATTCTCCTCTGGAATGCGGTTCTTCATCTGGGACTGGACAGATTCGGTTTTGGAGACCTTCTTGGATTCGAGCCTGGAGCGTTCGAGCATGTTCTGGAAATCTGTATTGCCGCCTACGTTGAGCTGGTAGGTTTTATCAAGTTCTGCCCCGCGGTCCTGGGTGAGCCTGGTGAGGACGCGGTGTACTATAGTGGCTCCGATTTGGCCCTTTATATCATCTCCAATCACGGGAACTTTCTTTTCGCGGAACTTCTTTTCCCAATCAGGGTCTGAAGCGATAAAAACAGGCATGCAGTTTACAAATGCAACTCCGGCTTCTAGGCAGGTTTCCGCCCAGAACTCTGCTGCTTTCTGGCTTCCTACGGGGAGGTAACTTACGATTATTTCTGTGCCGGTTTCCTTTATGTGCTTCTTGATGTCTTCCCTGAGCTGGCTTATGGGCTTATTTGTAACGGGCTTGATTACGTCTTCTACGTATTTCCCTACTCCATCGAGAACAGGAGATTCCTGGACGATTACATCGCTCTTGGGTAGCCTTATCCAGTCTACCATATTGGGCTCAGCGTATGTGGCTTCATCAAGGCTTTTCCCTACCTTGTTTGATCCCACATCAAAGGCTGAAACGAATTCAATATCCTGGGTTCTGTAGCCGGCCATATCCTGGTGCATGAGGCCAATTACTCCTTTTTCGGGATTCTCCTTGTAATAATGGAGGCCCTGGTAGAGGCCTGCAAAGCAATTCCCTACTCCTACGACACCACATTTTATTTTGCCCATTCTGGACACCATTTACCATTGACTAATGGTTGTTTATATAGTAATAATAAATAAATAGATATAGGTGGGTAACGGGCAACTGGTTTGATACATTTTTAAACTTTTTTAGACACTAAACGAATGATGACGAATACTTTAAAACAACGCAGGGGAGAGGGGGCCCTGCGCGAAAGAATTTCAGGCATGAGGAAGAAAATCATTGGGGCCATTGCCAGGTATAAGAAAATAGAAATTGGTAAAGAGCAGTTTATATGGCTGATGGCACTCAGGAGCATGGAGGAGGCTAACCCTTCGCTGAAAGGCCACAGTGAGAACCTTGCATTAAGGTGGGCCGGAAACAATTGCTTTGAAGTTGACTTGCTTAACCAGAAAACGGGAACTGGGAGGAAGATTATTACTTCTCCTGATATGCTTGGATATGTCCCGGTTGTCACCTCCCCTGTAAACATGTCAACCAGTGAAAATTATGAAACGATATTCTGCAAGAACTCCCTGTTTCTGGAATCACAGCAAAGCCTGGGCTTGTTAATGAGGGGGGATAAATACTTTGAAAGCCTTGAGAATGCAATTTCTGCGGACCCCGCATTTGCAAAAACGCTTGAGGGCCCAAAGGCAGGGGGCATCCTGAAGAGCGCTGTGTATGGGGGGGCAATTGCAGGGACGGTTGCAGGAATCTCTTCGGCCATATTTGGTATCCATTCTGCTTTTGTGGCAGGATTTGCGGGAATTGCTGCATTTATCTTTGGGGCAAGGAATTATGCAAAACAAATGAAACTAATCAAAAGTATTGAGTTTGCCTGCGTTCTGGGGGAAGAGGTTTCATGTGCTGCAAAAAAAATTGCAGATGCAATCGAACATAGTTCCGGGGAATTGGTTAAGCTAAACAGGGAGCTTGAAAAAAGGGAAACAAGGACCGTGAGGGAAGAACTCAACTCACAAGAGCCTTGAGCAAAGTCATGAGCTGGGGCCTTCCTGCAACCACTTTTGCAACCGGCCCTGCAAACTTTCCTGCCATCACATCGTTGAGGTCCTTGTCTGTTATGGTCTTGAAAATATAGTTGAAATCATCGTCCTTGGCTGACTCCATTACCTTGCGGAGCAGGAGGCGCGTTGCAACCTTCTTTCCCGGGCCTTCGCGCCAGGTTTTTTCATATTCGCTTAGGAATTCTTCAGAGTAGTCTTTTGCCTTGTGGGCTCTCAGGATGGTGCTGGCAGCCATTACACCGGATTCCATTGCAAGGGCAATTCCTCCTCCGTGGATTGGATCGACCTGGCGGGCTCCTGTGCCCACAACCATGAAATTGTCCTTTGCGAATGAATCTATAGGGGCGCCTACAGAGATTACGCCGCCAAAATCCTGGAGCCTGGAGGCCTTCTTGAGCTGGTTGTGGTTTTCTATAAAACGGTCAAGGTACTCCTTGGGGGTGGCGCCTTTAATTCCGCCTTCCTTTTCCCCTGTTTCCAGGTGGGCGCCAATCCCTATTCCCACGTTGGCTTTCTTGTCGGCCTTGGGAAAAATCCAGACATATCCTCTCGGGGAAACCTCGTTTCCGAAATAGAGCTCAATAAGGTTTTCGTGGTCGTATTCCTGCATTTCGTACTGGTAGCAGGTATCCACATCGTAGAGTGTGGAAAGGGCGCGGAACCCTGCTTTGCGCGCGAGGGAGGCCTCCATGCCCTCTGCGGAAATTATGAGGGGAGCGGTGACTTCGTAGGGGTCGCGACCTCCATGGGTTACTTTTACCCCGGAGATTTTTCCATCGTTTTTCACAAGGTCGAAAACGCGGGTGTAGGACTGGACGCGGGCACCCTTGTGGACAGCCTGCTCCATCAGCCATTTATCGAACATCTTGCGCTCAAGAACCCATCCTGTGGTCTCCTTGTCCTTCCAGACTATTTCTGAGCCGTCCGGGGAAATAACCTTTGCGCCGTGAATGTCTGTGGAGATGCACTGTTTCGGAATATCTATGCCCTGGGCAACTATTTCTCGGGCTCCGAGGCCTTCCCCGCAGCGTACGGGTTCGCCCAATTCCTTGCGCTTGTCGAAAACCATTACATCCAGGCCTTCCTGGGCAAGGATGCGGGAAATTGTTGCACCTGAGGGGCCTGCACCTACAATAATTACATCGTGGTCATATTCCATGGTAATCACTTCTCCTGTTCCTGCTTTGCCCCTTCCTTGGGAATGAACCTGATTGCGTTTGCAGGGCAGGCTTTTGCGCATGCGCCGCAGGAAATGCACTTCTCAGGGTGGAAAACCATCCTGAGGCCATCTAGCTCGATTGCCCCTGTGGGGCATACTGATGCGCATCCGATGCACTGAATGCATCTGGAGTGATTTATTTCAATAGGCATGCTTTGAAAATGTCGGGTGAAGGTTAAAAAGTTAGCGATGAGAGGGAGTAGGCATGAAAGAGCTGAAAGCAAGGTGCGGGGGCTTTGCGGAAGTGGAGCAGAAACTGCGGAAGATGGAGGCACAGAAAGTGGGGGAGGGAAAGGAAACTGCGAATTATTTTGATACGGAAGGGAGAGGGGGATTGAAGATTGTGCAGGAAGAGAAGGGGGCAAGGATGGGGCTTGCTGCATACAATGAGGAAAATGGGTGCTTTGATATTGTATCGAGCTCAGTGGGGGATGTGATGGGGACAAGGAGGATTTTCAATAAGCTGTTTAGTAGTGTGGGGCAGGTGGTGCTGGAGAAGAAAGTATATAAGCTGGGGGAGCTTGAGGTGTGGCTGGCGCACATAGACCAGCTTGGGAATTTTGTATTGATTTATGGGGAGAAAGAACTGGAGCTGCATGAGCTGGCATCTGGTTTGGGTTTTGAGCCGGATAAAATTGTAAAAGAGAGCTTTGCGGAGATGCTGTACAAGGCTGAAAAGAAACTCTAGATGCCCATTCCCGGAGGAAGGTTCATTCCGCCCCCTCCGCCCTTGAGCATTTTTTCCATTTTCTTCCTGAAGCCGCGGTATCTTCGAGCGAGGCACCAGAGTATTTTGCAATGCATTCCATCAAAGTTATATAAGTTCTTAGACCAGAACGGAGGTATGAAAGGCAAAATTGTCCTATTATTAACTATTGTTCTGTTTTCCATTTCTTTCGCTGATGTGAACTTCGGGGGCACATCGTTGACTCTGGAAAAACCGATAAATGGCACATGCAGGGCCCAATATGTAGAGTGCCTGGAGGATGCTTGCATCGGGTCGGGGGGAGAGGTCTGGACTTCAGAAACAGAAACCCAGTATAGAATTGGATGCTCCCTGAAGAGTCAAAACGTTGTAGAGATGGCATTATTCGATGAAGAGCACGAAGGGGCGGTAGCGGAATGCCAAACGCAATATACAGGATGCATTGTGCAAGGGAATGGAGACCCTGGGGAAGGAGGTGGAATTTGTGCGACATCTTTGCTGTTCTTAATGGTCCCTGTTGGGATCCTTGCAAAAGGATGAAGAGGCCATCTTTCAATAGCCAGATCTCGTTAGATTCTTATTCTAGTTCATTTTATCAAGTGCATCATTGGGTCTCTATTGACTCCAATATCTCGGATATTGCAGTTTCATAGAGCTGGTACCTAGAAGAACTGAATGTGCCCAAAGCCAATACAGATGGCTGAAAAGGGTCTTCAAGTGGCTGGTAGAAATACATTATGCCCACCACCCCCTCGGTTTCCTGGATGCTTAAGTACCTCCTAATTCCGGATGATTCCTTCACTTCATCCTTTAGCAACACCATGCCAGGGGAGAATGTAGAAGAGCTCTCAAGAGCAGCGTGGAACTCGGCAGTTCCATTTTCCTTGCTGTATACCTCGTTCTGGCTGGCTCCAAGGACAAATATGGTGACGCCATCTGAATCCTCCAATGTCACTTTTCCATCAAACATCGGATTCACTTCCCAATTTTTAGGATAGACAAAAGAAAGCTCTTCACCCACATAAGTGTTTTTTTGGGAAGAGGGGGCAGTTAACTGGTGAGGGGAATCATCGCTAAAGTTTATTCTGGATAAAACTGTTTCCGCGGTAGAGTACAGGTTCTCGTTGCTCATCTGTGGGAAATCTGAATTGCCAGTTATTTCCATAAGAGTATTATCCGGAAGGCGGACACGGATTGATGGCCCTGCAAGTGACTGGGAAAAAAGGTAACTGTAACCCTCCACTGTGCCGTTGTAGCCTTCCTTCCAGAACTCTTCAAACCCACCTGCATTGTATTGGGAAATGCGGACCCTCACTCCAGATGTCTGCAATTGCATAGTTCCATAGTCGCAATGCTTGGAAGTAATGTTTCCCAGGGTAAGACCCCCTTGGGTGTGCTCAAGTGCTCCGGAACTGATCCCAAACTGGCTTTCCAAATCAGAATCTGGGAGAAGCTTGCAGACGGAGATTTCCCCCGCTAAAATGCTATTGAGTGAGTATGTGGGTTCTACATGCTGGGGTTCTGTCTGGGGGCTGTCAGAAGGACAACCAAAGGCGGACAAGAGAACACCAAGCAATACAAATGCAAATAGTTTCCTGAACATGAATGAGTTAAGGGGCAAAACAATAAAAAAGAGAACCCATGGGAAACACCTAACTGGATTTAAGCAGCTCGAGCTTCTGGAATCCAAAGAAAGGAGCAATCAGGAGGGAGGGGAAAGTTTGGATACGGGTATTGTATAGGGTAACGGAATCGTTGTAGAGCTCGCGGAAGGAGGCAATCTGGGTTTCTGCATTGCTTATGGATTTAGAGAGCTTCTTGAAATGGTCATCTGCCTTGAGCTTGGGGAGCTTCTCCGCAACTGCAAGGAATTCCTTGGAGGAAACGTTCCTGCCTGCGACTTTTTCCAGGACCTTCTTTTCGTGCTTGGAGTATGAGTCAACTATCTCCCTGAGCTGGGGGATGAGCCTGGCACGCCGGTCCAAATAAACGTCAATGTTGGAGCGGTACTTGGAAGCGTTGTTGCGCAGTATTACTAGGGAATTGTAGAAGCTTGAGAGGTAAAGGTAAATGGGGTAGGACATAAGGATTGCATAGCTGGCAACCAGAATGGAAAGCGCATCAAGGCCGGATTCAGGAAGCATGGAAAAGTGCTCCAATATTTTTTCTGCAAACGCTGGGGCAAATGCAACTATTCCAAACGGGGCGAGAACGAAGCCAAAAAAGACGCTCCAGAATAATGTGCTAAGAGCTGACTTTTCTGATTTAGAGATTGTAAATACCTTGTTTTGCCCTACTCCAATGTGGGGAAGTTCTCCCTTGGGAATGGATTTGGGGTAAAGAATTTTGGTCTTGTCCCAAGGGACTTTGCCGCGATAGTATCTGGAAAAACCTGCCTGGGGGGGTGCTTCAGAAAGGGAGGGAGTGCGCAGGGGACCCACAGAATAATCTCCGATTACATGTACCTTTGAGCCAAGAGGGATGTATGTGACGGGCAAAGAGCAGCTTCTGCTTGCATACTGCCCAACTCCCCTGTCTTCAAGGAATGTTTTTATCTGGGCATAGCCAGGGTCCTCTTTGCGGACTTTGATGCTCTTGTACTTGGATGGGAAAAGACCGAAGCTGTCCTCAGCTGCACCTGAAACATCTATTATTACTTTTCCTGTGCCATCCTTTACATAAAATGGAGCCAACCCCTCTTCTGTGTAAGCATGTTTTGAGCCCCACCTGAGCTTATATGCAATGCATTCTGTTCCATCGGGAAGCTTGAGGGGTGAATCTGTTTCTGCTTCTCCATAAACTTCACACAAACCAGGGGAAAGGGCAGCTACTTTAGAAACAGGAGTGTTCTTTATTGCAAGATACTTGCGAAAAATTGGGAATGCCCACAGATATGCGAGAATTGAAACGATATATATTGCAAGTAACCCCGACATATTTGTTTCCTCATTAAATACCCATTCCTGGGGGAAGGTTCATTCCGCCCCCTCCGCCCTTGAGCATTTTTTCCATTTTCTTCCTGAAGCCGCGG
>WJMK01000034.1 GCA_014727975.1 Microcaldota archaeon
GGGAGGTAGTTCCTGCGGGTAATTTCCTTTGGGCCCTGGAACATCCCGCAATCCACAAGTATCCTCTTGTTCCCGGACTCGAGCAGGTAGCATGAGCCCGTGACTATCTTGGCTGCGCCGCAAAAAGTTACTTTCATGGAAGCTGCACTCATGGGCAATTTATAATGCTATTCTATGCCCATTTCTGCATTCTCTGTGGAGCAGTGGCAGGGGATATCGGTTAGGTCCTTCTTGAAATCCTGCTCTGCCTTTCCTTCCTGGTATTTCCTGCAGGCGTCCTGGATGGTATTGAGGGGGAAAAGGATGCAGCGGAGGCGGTGGGGGTTGTCGCTTAAATCATCACCTACAAGCTCAAAGAGCTTTGGCCGGTCTATTGCAATTACCTCTCCCACTTCCATGCCCTTTACGAATTCAGTGACCTGGGAAGCAGAAGCATTGCTGAATGCGCAGAATGCGCCTTCATAGGACGCATCGGTTATTTTTCCTTTTTCGATTTTCAGGTAGACCTGGATGGTGTCCCCACAGGTGTTCCTTCCCTCGCTTACTGAAGAGGGGTTTTCCATGCTGCGGCGGTTCTTGGGGTTCCTGAAAAGATCTATGAATTTCTTGTAGCGGTTTTCTTCATTACTTTCGCTCATGACATCACCTTTTTTGCTTCTTCAATCCTGCTTTTGAGCAGGGCAATCTCCTCCTTTGTGTTGTAGATGTAGAAAGAGATGCGCGCGGAAGGGCTGATCCCCAGGGCATCGTGCAGGGGCTGGGCGCAGTGGAACCCTGAGCGTATTGCGAATCCATACTCGTCCAGCAGGGAGGAAAGATCAATTGAGGACAGGCCTTCTATGTTGAAGGAGAGAACACCGGTGCGGTCCTGCGGATTGCTTGGGCCGTAGATTTCCAGACCCTCGACCTGCCGGAGGGAATCAATTGCATGACATAGGAGTTCCAATTCATGGGCGCGCACATTTTCCATTCCCAGATTGGCGAGGTAATCTACGGCTGCGCCAAGGCCGATTGTGCCTGCCATGTTGGGGGTCCCTGCCTCGAATTTGTGGGGGGCATTGTTCCACTTACACCCGTCCACTTTCGCGTCCACAACCATCTCCCCTCCATATAGGAACGGGGGCATTTTTTCAAGTAGCTCTTTTTTTCCATAGAGGACTCCGATTCCTGTGGGGCCGAGCATCTTGTGCCCGGTGAATGCAAAGAAATCGCAATCCAGGTCCTTTACATCCACGGGAAGGTGGGGGACAGACTGGGAGCCATCTACCAGAATTACTCCTTCATTTTCATGGGCAAGCTTGGCGAACTCCTTTACCGGGTTTATGGTGCCGAGAACATTGGAGGCGTGCACAATTGAAGTGAGCTTTGCGCCCCCTATTTTTGAGTATTCTGATTCGGGTATCGCCCCTTCCCTGGTTGCGTTCATTATGGACAGGGTTGCGCCCTTCTTTTTTGCGAGGACCTGCCAGGGGATGAAATCGGAATGGTGCTCCATTATGCTTGTGGTGATTGTGTCCCCCGGGGAGATGGATGCGTCCCCATAAGTGTAGGCGATGAGATTGAGGGCTTCAGAAGCATTCTTGGTGAATATTATTTCCTCTGGCTCTGCGTTTATGAATTTTGCGACCTTTTTGCGGGCAGACTCGTACATCTCGGTTGATTCTGCACTCAGGGTGTGCACCCCGCGGTGGACGTTTGCATTGTGGCTGCTGTAGTAGCCGGAAATTGCATTAATTACCTGGATGGGCTTCTGGGAAGTGGCCCCATTGTCCAGGTAGGTGAGGGAGTGGCCGTTTACCTTGCGCTGGAGTATTGGGAAGTCTTTGCGTATTTGTTCTGTGTTGAGCATTGGGTTCACCTATTTGATTTTTTCAACAAAAGTGATTGGGCAGAGTTCCTTTACTCCCCTTATCTTTGATACCTTCCTGGTTACTTCCTTGATTATGCCTACGGGGCCGAGCACCTCTACTGCAAGGGCATACGGGCCTGTAGTTGTATAGACTGAAGTTACCATCGGGGTGGATTTTATTGAGTCCAGTGTCCTGAGGTAGTTGGACTTAGAGATGTCTAGGGCGAGAAGGGCGCGCTCCCACCCGATGCGCCTTTCGTTCAGGGTTGCTGTGCTCCCTAGCACTACGCCTTTTTTCCTGAGTTTCTCCAGGCGCTTGCGGGCTGCGGGCTGGGAAATGCCTATCTCCTTGCCTATTTCTGCAAGGGAAACCTTTGCATTTTTCAGGAGCATGTGCACTATGCGCATATCCGTGGAATCAAGCATATAGGCAGAATTTAAACCAAAAGGGTTTAAAAAATTAACTAAGGGGCAGAGGGGACAGGATGCTGGAAAGTGATGTTTAAATTTCCTTCTCTGCAAAAACCTGGATTTATGGCACTGCCAAAGATAGAACTGCCCCATGGAAGGTTCAACTTAAGGGGAATGCTCAGGGAAGTTGAGAAAAGGCTCGGGGAACTATTCAGGCCGCTGGACCTCAGCGCAAAAAAGGAAAAGAAGCAATATACTGGTTCTCCTGGGGTTGCTGAATGGGAGGAGGGGGTGCCTGAAGAAAGGATAGCGGAAACAAAGCTGGAATCTGCAGTAAGGACCAAGAAAAGATTGCCTGGGAAAGGGCCAAGAATGGAGTCCAAAAAGATGCATAAGCCAAAAAGGGATGCAAGGAGGGGAGAGGAAAGGGGAGCACGAGGGAGGCTTCAGAAGCGCTTATAAACTTTTCTAATAGTAATATAGAAGCAACACTCATTCCAGTCCCGGATGGGGCGAGCCCTTTGAGAAGAGGGGCGAAGGTGTTTTGATGAAAAGAGGAATAGAAAACAGGAGGCTACTTGAACTCATAGTGGAGCTCAGGAAAGCCGACAAGGATATCTGGAAAAAGGTAGCGCGCGAGCTGGAGAAGCCTACAAGAAGGAGGCCTGCAGTGAACGTAAGCAAGCTGGAAGAATACGTTAATGATGGGGAGACCGTGCTTGTGCCCGGAAAAGTGCTGGGGGCAGGCCACCTCAGCAAGAAGCTTGAGGTTGCGGCGTTCTCATTCAGCGGAAGCGCAAAGTCGCTCATTGAGAAGAGCGGAGGAAAGCCACTGAGCATTGAAGAGCTCGTAAAGGCTAACCCGGAAGGGAAAAATGTGAGGATACTTGTGTAGGTGATGGTCATGATAGTAATTGATGCTGGAAACGCAAGAATCGGAAGGGTTGGGACCTTTGTGGCAAAAAAACTCCTTGAGGGTGAGGAAATCCAGGTAATAAATGCTGAAGAAGCAGTTATTTCAGGTGACCCGCAGAAAACCCTTGAGAGGTACATACAGAGGAGGCAATTCCAATTCAAGGGAAACCCGGAAAAGAGCCCCTACTGGCCAAAAGTGCCGGACAGGTTTGTTAAGAGGCTTATCCGCGGGATGCTCCCAAGGAAAAAGGCAAGCGGGAGGAATGCGTACAAGAACCTCAAGGTGCATATCGGAAAGCCCGCTGAGATAAAGGGGGAGCCCATAAGGGTTGAAGGAGCTGATGCAGGAAGGCTCAACAGGTATATCAAGGTGAGCGAACTCTGCAGGAAGCTCGGTTATGAAAGCAGGTGATGATTATGGCAGAAAAGAAAACAACTGCAAAAAAGAAAACAACCAGGAAAAAAACAACCAAGAAGAGCACAAAGAATAAGGCTGAACCAAAGAAGGAAGAGGCGGAAAACGAAGAGAAAAAGGAAGAAAAGAAGCCAGAGAAGCCTAAGCCTGTGGAGAAGCCGGAGCCAAAAAAGATTGAGGAAAAGAAAGAGGAGGCAAAGCCAAAGGCAAAGAAAGCAAGGAAGCCCAAGAAGAAAAAGAAATCGGTGCGTGTTGAGCACTCAAGGGGAAAAAGAAAAAGGGCTATTGCAAGGGCAACAGTGAAAGAAGGCTCAGGAAGGATCAGGGTAAACAGCAAGCTCATTTCTTCAGTAGGGAACAGGTATTTCAGGAGCATCGTTTCAGAGCCGCTCGAACTCCTTGGGCCGGACGGGCTTAAGGTAGACATTAACGTGAAAGTGCGCGGCGGCGGAGAAATGGGGCAGGCACAGGCCTGCAGGACCGCAATTGCAAAGGCACTTGCACAGTACTTCGGAGAAGGAGTTCTTGCAAAATACAATGAAGATGACAGGTATCTCCTGAGGGAAGACCCAAGGCGGGTTGAGCCCAAGAAGTACATGGGGCCCAAAGCAAGGGCGAGAGACCAGAAATCATACAGGTGAATTGATGGAATTCCCGGTAAGGTGTTTTACGTGCGGCGCCGTGATTGGCGACCTGTACGAGAAATACAAGGTGGGGCTTGAAGCAAAAAAGCCCGCGGCTGAAATGCTAGACGAGCTTGGAATAAACAGGTATTGCTGCAGGAGGATGTTCCTGGGGCATGTAGAAGGCATGGAGGTAATCAAGAAATACAGGAAAATGTAGGGAAGTTAATTGGGGCCGTAAGGTAACCTGGTATCCTGCATGCTTGGGGTGCATGTTATCTGAGTTCAAATCTCGGCGGCCCCATTATCTTTCAAAAAAGGTGTGGATATGGCAGAAGAAAAAGTTGAAGAAAAAACTGAAGAAGTTGCAGAAGAAAAATCATCATTCCTCGTCCCCCAGGAAAAATACCTGGAAACAGGGGTACACATAGGGACGAGGTTCAAGACATCTGATATGAAAAAATTCATATTCAAGATGAGGGACGACGGGCTTTACATCCTGGACCTGAGAAAGATTGATGAAAGGATAAGGGAAGCTGCAAAGATGATTGCAAAATACAAGCCCGAAGAAGTGCTCGTGGTTGCTTCCAGGCTCTATTCCGGGAATGCTGCGGAAAAGTTTTCCAAGCTTACCGGAGTGGGGCTCCTGAAGGGGCGGTTTGTGCCAGGGACAATGACCAATATAAACCTCAAGAACTTCAAGGAGCCAAAGCTCCTCCTTGTCTGCGACCCGAAAGGTGAATGGGAAGCAATAAGGGAAGCTTCAATGATGGGGGTCCCTGTGATTGCGCTTTGTGATACTGACAACAACACTGCATTCGTGGACTGGATTGTGCCTGCGAACAACAAGGGAAGGAGAAGCCTGGCAGCAGTATTCTACCTCCTTTCAAGGGAGCTCATGATGAGCCAGGGCAAGATAAAATCCTACGATGAGTTCGATTACAGGATGGACTACTTCGAAAGGTTTGAAGAAGAATCCGCCAAAAAGAAGGAAGAAGCGCCAAAAGAAGAAAAGGCAGAAGAAGGCAAGGAAGGCGGGGAAAAGAAAGAGGATAAAGGCGAAGAAGGCAAGGGAAAAGAAAAAGACGATGAAGA
>WJMK01000035.1 GCA_014727975.1 Microcaldota archaeon
CTTTATTTTTTCAAAGAACACGAGCGCCTTCCCCTGCATAATCTCAACAAATACAGTAATTTCCGGATTCTTCAGGTCCACCTTCGCATCTACTGAATCCAGGATGCGCTTCCCAAGCTCCCCGCTTAATTCCACCGAGCCCACAGGGAAGTTCTTGTCGCTCCGCTTAGCGCGCACCGCAAACTTCTTCCCCCCCACCAGTTTCACATTTTTCTTTACGCACTTCCAGATTGCTTCAGTCTCCGGAGCACATTCCTCCGCAACTGCAAACCACTCAATCCCGAAAACCTTCCCAAGTTTCTCCCGCGCATTTTTCTCAGTAAACTTCCCCTCCGCGAACAACCTCTTCTGGTCCACCCTCACCTTTACTCCGCTCCCAAGCACCTTCCTCACATTGGAGGCAAGCCTTTCCTCAAAGTATTTCCTGTTCCCTCCCTTTAGTCCAATCTCCCCGTAATGGATAAGCGCAATCATGTAATAAGATTAAATCAAAACCTAAAAAAAGCGACTCTACCTCTTAACTCTCAAAGGACGCGGCCGGTAAGTTCCCTTCCTGCTTTCCACCCTCAGGTGCGGAGGGCGGAATGCTTTCTTCCCATCAAAGTATTTTGCTTTCATGAAATCCCGCACATCCAGCACGGTTATTCCTGCAACCTGCGGAGGCCTGAAATCCGTTCGCAAATACGGAAGCGTATAAGTAACGGAAGGCGTCCCCACTACACGAATCTTCTCCTTAAGCCCGCACCCCGAATAGATTCCTGCAAAAGAGGAATGCGAATGCGAGCACAGCACATCCGCGCGTGCCCTTACAATTGTTTCAAGAATTTCTTTTTTCACCCATAAATTGTACCCAGGTTTCTTCCCAAACTTGTCCCTTACCCAGGTTAATTTGTCCGGAGGAAAATGCGTTGCAACAACCAGCCTCTTCCCCTTCCCGGATTCCAGCTCAGAATCCAGGAATCCCGCATCCAGCTTCTCCGGATGAATCCCGGAAAGCAAAATGAACTTGGTTTCCCCAACCACAAAAGAAGAATTGCCTATATATTCAGGGGAAATTACTCCGCGCAGCACTTCCCATGCAAAATGCTCGCTCCCATCATGGTTCCCAAAATTCAGATGAGGGACAAACCCAAGTTCCCTGAGCGAAAGGTAAAGCCGCGCAAACTCTTCCCACTGCCACCCTCCATTCTTGCAGGTTTCCGCAAGGTTCGGGAATTCCAGCATATCCCCGTTGAAAATCAGGTGGAATCCTTTCTTTCCCCCAGCAAGAAACTCCAGGGAAGAAACAAGCATTTCTGCCCTCCCGCGTGGATTATCAGTATTGGTGAGGTGCAAATCCCCAACCACAAATACGTGCTTCCCAGGGTCAAACTCATCTTCCTCCCCAATCGCACCCGAAGGAATAAGCTTCGCTGCACCCAATGCAGCAGCACCCACAAGAAGTTGCCTACGGGTAATCCCCATAGCAATAATCTATGCCCAGAAAACCATTTAAGCCTCAATCACAGTTCCTGCTTTCCCCTCAATTGCTTCCTCAATATCATCAAGCGCACAGATAACCGCCCTCCAGCCCCCATTTTCCACAAAATCTATGCAGGATTCCACCTTGGGCTTCATGCTCCCCTCTGCAAAGTGCCCCTCCCCAACAAGCTTCCGCGCCTCAGAAACAGAAATCCGGCCCAAACCACGCTGCCTCTCTTTCCCAAAATCCAGATACACTTTATCAATGGAGGTTGCAACCACCAGCAGGTTCGCCTTAATCTCTTTTGCAATAAGCGCACTTGCACGGTCCTTATCTATCACCGCAGCAATCCCTGAAAGCTTCTCCCCATTCCGGAATACAGGTATTCCACCGCCTCCCGCAGCAATTACAATTATCCCTGCATTCAAAAGGCTCTTTATCGCCTCAATCTCCACAACCTCAAGCGGAATCGGGGAAGGCACAACCTTCCTCCACCCGCGCCCGGAATCCAGAACCATGTCCTCCGAAACCTTTTCCTCATAAAAAGGCCCGACTGGCTTGCTGGGTTTCGCAAACCCAGGATCTTCCTTGTCCACCACAATCTGCGTAATTAAAGTAGCAACAGTGCGGTGGCTAACTTTCTCCAGCTCACTCTGGATCAAATACCCAAGCTGCCCCTGCGTCATCGCATCGCACACGTCCATGGGCATCGCGGCAACCTCTTCCTTGGAAAGCTCCTGCTGGATAAGCAGGTTCCCAATCTGCGGGCCATTCCCGTGAGTAACAACAAGCTCATGCCCCTGCTCCACTATCCTGGAAATTGATTCGCATGTTTTCCCAACATTCCCTCTCTGCTCATCCACTGTTCCCTTCTGCCCCTTTGCAAGCAGAGCATTCCCCCCAAGCGCAAGAACTATCTTCATGGTTCCCTTTTTCCCATTTGTGCTTTAAATCCATCTCCTTTGTTTTTATTGCCTTCGGTTCATGAATATAGACACATATTCCAAAAAGTGATAACATGGACGAATTGATAAGTGCACTTTCCTCTTTCCTGGATAAACCGCCTGAAAAGCGTTATGGGGAAATAATGCAGATAGTGAACTACCCTGAAAATTCTCAAGCAATGGGTGCCCTTGGGCTGATTTTTCCTCTGTGTACAACCGAAGAGGCCATAGTGCTTTCAGACAAATTTGGCCAGAGCCAGCTTTCAAGCCCTGATTTTGTTTTTCCGCGCCCCCTGCTTAAAGTTTTCTTTTTTGATGCAGAAAGGGAGGCGGACCCTGAAAAGCTTTCAGCATTATGCTCAAGGCTTTTTTCCCATCCAGAGGCTGAAATCAGGAAAACAATGCTTTCTTTTGTTTCTGATGGCACCATAAAGATGGAAGGCACAGTCTACCTGGAGGCCCTGCTCCTCCTTGCAGACCAGGAACCAGAGATAAGGCAAAAAGCAGCCGATGCCCTCTCATCGCTTACCACTGAGAACATGGTGCCCGAAAGGTTCTTCACAGTATTTTACATGGAAAACCTGAGGTACGGGAAATCCCTTGCAGAGGACATTAGCTCTCATGAAGATGCAGCTGCATTCATCTATCTCTGCCTTTCCATTTCCCCTTTTGGGACAATCAGGGCGAAGGACCAGGACATCCCAAAGGAGCTTATCGCATCCCTTTATTCATCCCTGGACAAGTCCAGGGTAGATTTCACAGAAGCCCTTTCTGATGCAATGGAGCTTTTCTGCTCCCGCAGGGAAGGTTTTTCAGGATTAAGCAGGAAAGATGCAAAGACCCTCAGGCGGGCAACACGCAATTTTGTTTCCAGCTCGGTGCAGATTTCAGGGGGAAAACTTCCCAGGAAACTCCCCAGCCCCAGGAAAAATCCTGCCCTTCCAAGGCAAAAAGCAAAAGCAAGGTAGCCGGGCTATCCGTTTTCACAGGAAGAGTTCCCAGGCATTTACAGGATAGACTCTCTCACCCTTCCCATTCACAAGTATTCTGTTCTCCTTCCCTATCTCCTCCATTTTCTTGTTTACTGTGTTTATCGAGGTTGGAAAAGAACCGAGCAGGCTTCCCATGCCAACATCTGTTCCTACTGAAAGCGAAATTATTTCGCATTCTGTAAGATGCCCGATTCCCAGTTCCGCCATTTCCTCTATTGCAGGGCACCCTATATCAAGGATTGCCGTCCCTTCTCTTTCCCCCTCCCCCCCTTTTAGGGCCAGGCGCATCCAGGCCATGCTTATAGGGTATGCGAGGCATACGGTTGCGCGGGCATCGTAGATTCCGCAGCTGAAGGGTTTCCATTCCCTGTCCCTTCCATCGCTGAGAATTAGCGTGCGGTGGGTAATTGTTCCCCCTTCCCATGAAAGGAAGCCGCATGCGTTCCTGTTCCTTGGAACACCTATGTCATAGTAAACAGCCTTGTTTCTCGCCCTCATTTTTTCAACAATAAAATGCTTTTTCTTTTTTCTCAGCAGACGCATTATGTATGCATAGTGCTCTTCCTCCTTCCCTATGCTGAATCCTCCGCTGCAGCATTTTGCGCAGGACCTGCAATGATAGGATGAAAGTATCCTTTTTATCTCCCGGGCTTCCCCGTCCCTCCTCTCTGGCAGATTAACCATTACTCTCTTCCCATCCTGCCTTTTTGCAATGCGCGTGTCCGCGTACCTTGCCCGTATTGCCCTTGGCCCCCTTATCATTGCATAAACTTGTTTTTTGCAAGAATATATAAAGTTATCCTAAGCGTGAGAATGTGTTTATGCAGCTTTTAATCTTTTTCCCTGCCCAATATGCAACAGGGAGATGCAATGGCTGCCAAGAAAACAAAAAGACCAAAAATCCACTCTGACACAAGCCCTAAAAATACAATACCTGTGCGTTCAGAAGCTCCCTCCCGCCCAGTTTCAGAGAATCCATTTGCTCCCCAGGAGGAAGCCCCAAAGCCTTCAGTGGTTCCGAAAAGGCTCAAATCAGGTTCACTTGAAATGCCTGAAAAGGAGCCTGAGGTGGCCCGGAGCCACAGGATAAAAATGCCCCCAAAGCCACCCAGGGTGAAGCGCGGCCAGGGGGAAGTAATTAAGCAGTGATTTTGCCCCTGCCCTTGTTTTTATTAGTTTTGCCCCTTATCCCTATCTGCCCCTCACGGGAAAACGAAAAAGAACTTTTGCATGAGCGTGGTTTCCAATGGAAAATGAATGGATAAACATCGGAATATCGTTGCTTGCTCCCAAAGAAAAGGCCGAAGGGCTGGAAAAGCTCCTCCAGCCTTATGCAGATGAGCTTGGCTGGGAGATTTCTTCAACTTCCAAGGAGGAGCAGGCACAGATCTCCATAGTCCCCCCTTCCAGGGCACTATCTCCGAAAGAGCTTGATGGGAATCTGAAAAAAATTGCAGGCGTTTCTTTCGGAATCTTCAAAGACATAGTTTACCTTGGGGACAGGGAGAAGGCCCTCCAGAATTATATGCAGGGAATGGTGCTTACTGCTGCGAAGCACCCCAAGCACAAAAAAGAAATCTTTTTCCTCGGGCACACAATGGGTTTCCTTTGGTTCAATTACCCGCTGCGCGCCCGCCTTAAGCTTGAGGAGCAAGACCCGGAGCTTGCACGCTCCCTTTTCTTTGGCAGGAGTGCAGAGGAGCAGCTGCGCGACTATTTCCAGAACAAAAAGCCGGAGGAGCAGGATGCAACGGTAAAGGAAGCCCTTGAGAAAAAATACGAACTAAAACTCTGAAAATAATTAAAAAAAGAGAAGCGCGTTTTGCGCTTACTTCTTTTTCTTCTTCATTGCCGCGCCAACTGCAAATGCAATCGCCGCGCCAACTGCGCTTGCAATCGCTGCACTCATCATCGGGTGCTTTTTAACATGAGTATGGAAATGCTTCCTTGCCTTTTTCCATTCCTTCTCTGCTTTCCCGAGCTCTTTTTTTGCAACCTTCTGGGCCTTTTCCAGGTCTTTCTTCATTTTCTTTTCTTTTGCGCTCACCTTCTTTTTAGCCTGCGTTTTTGCCCTTTTTGCGGTTTTCTTCGCCAGTTTCTTTGTGCTCTTCTTTTTCGTGGTTTTCTTCTTTGTGCTCTTCTTCTTGGTTGTTTTTTTCTTTTTGCCTGCCATAATATGACCTCTGACTAAACCAGCAATGCAACTAATAAAAAGATTACTATGGGGCCGGTAAGATGCAATGTCCCGGGTTCTCCGTTCTCAGTTGCGGGTTTTCTGTGCCGGGTTCCGGATTTTATGTTTTCCGCACTCAAAGTTGAGGCTATCCCTAAAGCCCGCATAATCATGTTTTTGGCACACTGCCCCGGCGTTAAATGTCTCTTGAATCAGGAAGGCAAATGCACCATTTTAATAGATGAGGCTCCCAATCATCCCTGTATGGACCTGGACCCCAACCTTCTTGACCTTGGAGCAGTGCTGCTCTTTTCATTTTTAGGCGTTCTTGTAAGCTCCCGCCTAAGGCTCCCAAGCATAATCGGGGTCCTTTTTTTTGGGATGCTTATTGGCCCCAATATGCTGGGGATAATCCATGAAAGCGAGGTTACGTCTCTTCTTTTTGACATAGGGGCAATCCTCCTGCTCTTCTTCATAGGGCTGGAATTTAACATAGACAAAATCTCAAGGTTCTGGCTCCGTGCTTCTTTCGTGATGGTTGCCAAATTCGGCATAATCTTCTTTTTTACGTACCTCTTTTCGGCTTTTTTCGGGTTCCCCCTTGTTGACTCAATCCTGATGGGCCTGCTCCTTTCTTTCTCCAGCACTGCTGTTTTTGCAAGGCTTGTTGCGGGCACCCCCCAGCAGGGAAGGCCTGAAACAGGGATGATGTCCGCAGTCCTTATCATTGAAGATATTTTTGCAGTTTTCCTCCTTACCCTGCTCCCCCAGTTGGGGGTGCTGGAACATCTCTCCGTTGACTCTATTATACTCCCAATCCTGGTTTCCCTGGCAATACTTTTTGTTTTCTATATCGGGCTGAAGCGTGCAATTGGGCGTGTTTCCGGCTGGCTTGATGAATCAAACACCGAGTCCCAGCTTTTCCTTTCCCTTTCGCTTTGCGCGGTCCTTGCCTTCCTTTCTTCTGCATTTGGCCTCAGCCCTTCGATTGGGGCATTTTTTGCAGGGAGCGCGGTTTCCGCGATTCCCATTTTCAGGAAGGTCGAGGGCACGCTCCAGCAGCTCTTTATCCTTTTTTCCGCATTTTTCTTTTTTGCAATAGGGATGCAGGTGGACCCGCTATTCATCTATGGCTCAGCCTTACTGGTCCTTGCATTCACCCTGCTCAACATCATTCTCAAGTTTTTTGCAGTTTCCCTCCCCACCTATATTGCGGGCTTCGACAGCAGGGAATCGGTTTTCTCCGCAATCATAATGCTTGCAGTGAGTGAGTTTGCGCTTCTTATTTCCACAGAAACCGGGGCGATTTCCTCATTTGATTTTGTTTCGTTCTCTTCTGCCCTGATTGTGCTTACGGGGCTTGTTGCAGCAATACTTTACCCCAGGGAAGCTGCACTGAGCTCCCGTTTCAATGCCGGGTTAGGGAAGCGCGTTACCTTCAGCAACCTTACCAGCCTTTCTGTTTACCTGGGAGGGGTGTTTAGGCAGTTTGAATCAGGAGGCGAATTCCACGAAGCACTCCTGGAAAAATCAAGGGGATTTTTATTTTATTCATTTTGGCTGGTTATCGCAAATCTTGCGGTGTTTGGCATGGAGGCGGAGATTGGTTCCGTGGAAATCCCCCTTCTTCCTGTTCCAATCGGAGCATTTGAAGCGGCGGCAATTCTGATTTCCATTTACCCCCTCTACAGGATTTTCGGTATTTTCAATATGCTGATATCCAGGTTCTCTGATGCATTTTACACCGAAAACAAGGAGAAGCTGGGCATAAAGGAAAAAATGCTACAGGATGCGTTCTTTGCCTCCTTCTTTTTCCTTGTTTCGATGTTCATCCCGGTTTTTCTTTCCGCCCTTGGGATGCCTGTTGAGTTCCAGGTTATTTCGCTTGTCCCCATGGGGATCAGCATAATTTTCCTCTGGGACCTTGGCCTGCTTTCCGCGGAACTGCTCAGGCCTCTGGGGCGCAGGGTTTCCCCCAGGGGAATTGGCACAAGGGAGCTCTACGAAAAGCTGAGCCGGCAGTATGAGAAAAAGCGGGAAAAGAAGCTCCGCGCGCAGGAGGAATCCCAAGACTACCTCCTCTCCCCCGTTTCCCTGCTTTTTGGCAATGGGAAAAAGCGCAGCGGAGAAACCAAAAAGCAAAAAACCGACAAAACCCAAAACCCGAAACAGAAAACGAATTAGAGAAAGTGGGCCCGATTAGCAGTGAAGTTTCGGGTTCTGAGAAAGCTCTGAGAAAACTTCGCTTTCTTCTCTTCACCAGAGGTGAAGATGTCCGTTCTCAGTTGTGGGTTTTCTGTGCTGGGTTCCGAGTTCCGAGTTTTATGTTTTCCGTACTCGGTTTTCATTGGATTGTAAATTCTGCGAATTTCCAATGCACACAAATTTTCAAATTTGTGCTACAGTTTTCACCTCTTTAATTTCCATTTTTCAATAATGTCAAATATCTCATCTTTCTTGTCAAAGTTGAGGCTGACCTCCCGCCCATATCCGGTCGGTTTCTCAACCAGGTAATTATCATCTATGAGCTTTTTAGCAACAGTTTTTATCCTGCCTCTCATGTGCTGTGGAGCGCCCTTTGGAATATTGTCAAGGCTGGTATGCTTTGCCTTCCACCAGCCGTGGCGGGCAAATTTGTCAAGGATCCAGGGAATGAGGTCTTCTTCTTCCAAATTGGGCACTGCTGTCCACCCAAACATACATTCAACGCTTATATTTATAAACCTTTATGTTCATGATTAAACCATGGAAAAATCATTACTGGTTCAATTCTTGGGCGATACACCATTCATACGTGTAGTAGATTTTCTCATAGAAAACAGCATATTTGACTACACAAAAACCGAACTGGCCGAGAATGCAGGCATTTCCAGGGCTTCATTATACAACGTCTGGCCAGTTTTAGAAGCATACGAACTAGTAAAAGCAAGCAGAAAAATTGGCAACACTACGTTGTACAAACTAAACAAAGAAAACCCAGTCGTTCAGAAGTTAATTGAACTTGACCTTAAAATCAGCAGGGAATTTGCAGATGTAGTGGTGGAAGGGCATAAAGAGGAAGCAGTGTCTGCATAAGATGGAACCCACAGAAGAAAATCCACAGAACTCAGAACTCGAAACAGGAAACCTAAAAGAAGAAATGGGCCTCAGATTCACCTTAAACGGTGAATTCGCCCCAAATTCATTTCTGCAAGAATTAAGCCACGCTAGCATAAATAGGATGAATTTGGGCCCGATGAGCTGTAACGTTTCGGGTTGTCCGTTCTCAGTTGTGGGTTTTCTGTCGTGAGTTTTGAGGTTTTCTGTGCTGGGTTCCGAGTTCCGGATTTTATGTTTTCCGTGCTCGGTTTTCATACAGTTTTCACCTCTTCATTCTCATTTAAGCGTCAGAATTCTACTAACCACCTAGGGGAGTAAATTTGAGGTAGAATACTGACCTTCTCTACTTTAGGCAATAAGAAACTCTTTATCGTATCACCTCTAGTTCTGTCGAATCCGTAGAAATATTCTCCTCCGTACCCTCCTTTGGTGAGACGATACCTGAACGAATATGGTTCAATGTCCCGGTCGATCCCCCTGTACCTCATCCGTATTAATCTCTGAGCTTTCCCTGCGGAGATTATGGATTCCCGTATACCAGAGCGATAATCGTAGTGTCCGAATCCTGTTTGAGGTGATGCCCCCTTGAATAGTCCAATGGTCTTCTTAGAGAAGAGCGTCTCAACAAAATCACTGAACAAATCAACAGCATTTTTTGCAATTATGCGGGAATCCCTAGGGCAAATGATGGTGCTGTCCCAGCTGTTTTCTATTACTTCGAATTTTTCTTCATATAATAATTCTTCTTGATTTGCCGTAGGGATATTTTTGTAAACCGTTTTCTGCAAAAAGGCATTCATTATCTGACCGTGATTTATTGGGATAGCACCGCTTTTGATTATAGTGGCCATGTCGAAGAGGTCCCTAGGTCTAGTCCGCTGTATCCAGCTCCTGAGTTTCTCGGCCAATACCTCTTCTAGAGAATATGCAAGTACATCGGTGGAGCATAGGTCAGCATCCGAATATCCATGAATCAATGGATGAGTTTGCAGGGGCAGGACAATTTTTTCATATTCTGAAACATCAAATTTTATTCGCATAGTAATGCTGGAGTCACCAGCAAATCCACGGAAATAGACCCTGCCATCTATGGCATGTAGTCCTTCATGAGAGATTGGAGTCACCTTTACTTTTGTTTGCTCAAGGTCGAATTCTAGCCCTGAGCGCTCCCGAACCTGCCCACATAAACCATTTAGGTGATTTTTGAACTGCCCAGTTCCAAATTTAGTCTTTGCTGTAAAGTCTAAATCATCAGAAAATCTCGTTTCTGGATAGTACAACTTCCTCAGGCAATTTCCCCCTTTCAGCACCAGTTGATTTGAGAGCGCGCGGTTTTTGGATATTCCCCAGAGGAGCCATCCGATTACGTAATCCTTCTCTATCTGGCTTATTGGGACTCCGTGTTCAGTAGCGATTGCTTTAACCTCATCCTCACTTATCATGCTTTTCACCCAGACGTGCTTTACTCTATGTGCAGCAATGTTTATAAGCGGTAGAATGAGTAGGTTTCCAGTGTTTCCACTGAAGCTAAAACCACAACAACTCTACGACCGGAACTTCTTTTTCCAGCCTGCAATTTTACCTCTCCATTGAATTCAACTGATTCAAGCTGAGTGTCTAAGCATACCCTATCCTTCCGCCTTCCTACATTTACTCCTCCTCCATACTTTTCTTCATATTGAACAGCATTGAACGAACCTTTACTAGCCGGTTCATGAAGTCCAGGTGCTCCCGCTGCGGGAGTATCTTCAATTCGTGCGTAAGGTTCAGCCAGAACTCAGTATCGTTGGCTTCAGCAATGCATGTGATTACCTTTTGCCGCATCTGGCCCTTGGACTCAAATCCAGCCATCTCTGCCAGGTTTGCGCAAATAGAAGAAGCAGAAGAAAGCAACTGCTCCTTTGTGCGCAGGGACGCCTTATTGTCATCGTAAAACAAGTACAACTCCTTTGACAAGGAAAATGCCTCACCATACACTTTCAAATTCTTGAAATTCTGCATAGTTACCACCTTCCCATGTTGCGTGCCCAGTCCTCATCTGCCCGTTTTCGCTCATCCCACTCCGGTTGTTCTTTTTCTTCCATTTTCCATCACCATCTGCATCCCCCGGCTACTCGGAGGAAGTTTTAAGTGAGCTTCACTCTGAAGCCCATCACCAAAAATTAGGGCTGAAAAGAGGGAAGCGAGCAAAACTTCCGACTCTGGATAGCCTTGAAAAACACAGTGCGGAGTATTTAGTCATTCAGCAGTTTGCAGAATGCGAATTGCGACCCGGAGCGAAGGTGGAAAAGGTTTTATTCGCCTTCGGCGCAGAAATGCGCCGAACCTAAATGGCTTGGGCATCAAATCCTTTTACGCAGGAAGCGAAGGGGAAATGAGTAAAACGGAGCACAATAACTACTTCTTCCCTGCAAAATAAACGATCGCAAATATGGCTACTGCTCCAAGTGTTCCAAACTGTGCAAGCCAAACAATGAGGTCCAAATACCAAGGTTTTGCTGCATCAGCTGCTAGCC
>WJMK01000036.1 GCA_014727975.1 Microcaldota archaeon
CCCTGGGAAACCAACTGCACCAGCCTTATTGAGCATGTTGCAGAAGGATTCTGCGGAGAGGAGAACGTAGAGCATGTTTATGTTTGCGGGGACCATTTCAGGACTGTGAGCGCCCTTGAAGGAGGGGGGAGCACAATCTACGATGCAAGCGGGCATGAGATTGTGACCTGCCCGGTTGTTTCTCCTGGCTCAATGAGCCCGGAATGCCATGAATATCTGCTTGGGGACAACTGCGAAGAAAAGGAAATCTGCTAAGCCGGATTTTCCTTTTTTCATTTTTTCTTATTCTTGTTTTTATTCCGGGGAGCTAAGAAGAGTTTAAAAAGTTCTCTGGGATATGGGGTGGGCGTGCGGACGAATGGAAATAGCTCAGATATTCCTGATATTGGGTGCAGTGCTGGTTACTGGCTTCACCGGCAGGCTCATCAGGCAAAGGACAGACATCCCTGAATCGCTTTTCCTTATTTTCTTCGGGCTTCTTCTTGGACCGGTCGTTGGGCTTGTGCCAGGGGAACAGCTCCTTGAATTTGTGCCTATTGTTTCTGTGGCAGCCATGGTTACGATACTGGTGGAGGCAGGAATAGGATTTGATGTTTCCACATTAAGCAGCTCCCTGAAGAATGCCGCATTCTTCACTTTTCTTGTTGCAATGATAAGCACCTTCCTTATTGGGGGGTTCCTGCATTATGGGTTTGGGTGGGACCCAATGTATGCTGCACTGCTTGGGCTGATTTGCAGCGGGACGACAACAATAACTGCAATGTCCCTGCTTCGCAACCTGGATGTGGGTGAAAAGCTCAAGAGGCTCATACTGCTTGAAACAATAATCAATGATTTCACGCTTATACTGGGGACCTTCCTTATTGTTGAGTTTATATCTGTAGGCTCTTTCACGTTTGATATACTGGCAAGGACGCTATTCTCCGAGCTGGCAATAGCGATTTCGCTGGGAATTGCATGCGCGGTGCTGTGGAGGAGGGTCCTGAAAGACCTGAACATGGAAAGGTCGCTTAACTACATCTCAAGCATCGGGCTTTGCTTTATGCTTTACTACATTGCAGGGTTCCTGGGCGGAAACCCAATAATAGCAATCTTTACTTTCAGCCTATTCCTGGGCAACTACCACAAAATATATGACCTGATTGGAAGGAGAAAAACCAAGCCGGACCAGAGCTTCCAGCAGGTCTTAAAATCCATAAGCTCAGTGCAGACAGATTTTACATTCTTCATTGCTTCCTTCTTCTTTGTGCTGCTGGGGGTCACGATGGATTTCTCGCTCCTTACCCAGACAACCCTGCTGATGATTGGCGGGATACTTGGGATAATCTTTGCAACAAGGTTCCTTTCCTCGGAAGTACTTGTAATGATTGATGGGTACTTTGCAAAATACCGGGACCTTATTACAATAATGGTTCCAAGAGGGTACGTGGCTGCGGTGCTTGCATTCGTGCCTGCCCAGCAGGGAATAGAAATCCCCTTGCTTACTGACATCATTGTGATTCTTGTAGTGGTCACCAACATCATTGCAATCGCAGGGGTTGCGGTTTATGCGAAAGTGCATAAAACAAAGGTGAAAAAGAAATGAAGCTGGGGTACCCGTGCATAAACAGAAGCATCGGGTGCACCGCAAACCACACTTTCAGGCTTGCCTCCTATTCTGAAGAAAGACTTAAGGAAACAGTGGAAAAGAACCTGGATTGCATGCAGGAGATTCTGGAATATAACCTGGAAAGGGGATTTATGTTTTTCAGGATAAGCTCGGACACTGTGCCTTTTGCCTCGCATCCTGTCTGCAGATTCAGCTGGAGGAAGCATTTTTCAAAAAAGCTGGGCAATATAGGGAGGTTCATAAAAAAGCACAAAATGAGGATTTCCATGCACCCTGACCAGTTTGTGCTTCTTAATTCCCAAAAAGAAGAAGTTGTGGAGAGGAGCATTGCTGAACTTGATTACCATTGTGAGCTCCTGGATGGGATGGGGCTTCCGGCTTCCGCAAAAGTGCAGCTCCATGTTGGGGGTGTTTACGGGGAAAGGGAAAATGCAATGGAAAGATTTGTGGAGAGGTATGGGGAGCTTTCGGAGAAAATAAAGAAAAGGCTTGCAATAGAGAATGACCACAGGAGCTACCCGCTTGCGGACTGCATGGAACTGCATAGTGAAACCGGAATACCGGTGATATTTGACAGCTTCCACCATGAATGCCTGAACAGGGGGGAAAAGATGCGGAAAGCGGTTGAAACTGCAGCAGGAACCTGGAAAAAGAGGGACGGGGTGCCTATGCTGGACTACAGCAGCCAGAAAAAGGGGACTGTAAAAGGTAGCCACACTGAGCATATAGATGCAAGGCATTTCAGGAAATTCCTTAAGGAGACTGAGGGGATAGACTTTGACATAATGCTGGAGATTAAGGATAAGGAGAATAGTGCAAAGACTGCAATAAAAATACTAAAACAATTGGGCAGAGTATAGATAAGAGTTCTGTTTCTGTGGGCTGAAGAAGTTAGTAAAGTTTATATTCAGTACCTGAGTTCCCTGAGCATGCGAGGAATCTTTTTTGCTGTTCTGTTTGTTTCGGTTTTTACCCCCATGGCTTTTGCGGATGATGCTGAGGTTTGTCAGGGTTGCCAGGATGCGTGCTATGCGATGGGGGGCAGCTGCCCAAAAATGGGCTATTACGGGGGAGATGAGCATAAGCTTGCAGTTATCCAGGGGCAGTGTGCATTCCAGTGCAAAGTTGTAAAGGCAAGGGATGGGAGTTGCCCAAGCGCATCAGAAGTATGGAGGGGCATATGCGAGGAAGACGGTTCAGGAGGCAGTGGAACGCCCTCACAAAACAGCGAAGCAGAAAAAAGCTGCAAGGCTGAAGGGTGCCCGGATTATTGCGAAGGGACGGTAAGCTATTATGATGGGGAGTGTGAGTTATATTCTGATGATTGCCTGTACCTTACTGAGGAATGCGAATTCATGTGCGATGAAGCAAGTGGGAGGTGCATCCAAAATACCCAGGCGCCGGAAATTGAAATTGAGCTGACTCCACAAAGCATTGTTGCAAGCAGCAAACAGGAAATAGACATTATGGTTCAACTCTCAAGAGAGGGCAAAGTTGTGGAGGGCGCAGATGTCTATATCCGGGTGAGCGACCCGGAATTTACCGGGCTGCTGGGAGAATGGGGGTTCCTGGATGTGAAAAAAAGCACGGATGAAGGCGGGATTGCAAGCGCAACCCTTGGGCTACCAAGCATGAAATCCATTGACAGGATGCATTATGGGGAATTCCCGCTGGAGCTGGAAATAGAGGTAACTGCTGCAAAGCATTCAGGGGGAGAGGACTGGTCAGCAAAAAAAACAGGGAGCATTTTGGTGGAGAGCCCTGTGCCTAAAATTACAGGGATTAGCATAAGCCCGGACCCTGCACAGGCATATGGGATACACGTGCTTGGGATAGAGGTAGAGGATGCAGATGAGGGGGCCAAAAACCTCAAATATACCATAAGGTGCTTTGGGGGGGAGCTTGGCACACACTCAGGTGAAGCATCAAACTCAGACCAGTATTCAAGAGTGTTTTACTCCGGGGAAACAAGCGAGACAATTGAATGGACTGCGCCATCCCAGGGAATAGATGAGAACGAGCCTGTGGAGTTCAGGGAAAACATGGCAAACCTGGAAGGGCTTTCCAAGAACCTTGGGGCCAACAGGTTCGGTGTTGTTGGAGGGGTTTACAAGGCTGCAAACGGGCTGAACGGGAATGCAATGAACCTTGCGCAGGGATTCCATTCTCTTACAGAATCAGAAAGCTGGAAGGAGAGTGCATACAGGACCCTGGACCTGGGACTTGAGGGCTTCAAGACTTTTGTGGGGGTGTATACGCTTGGGTTCAAGAGCGCGCCAGGTATGCTTGGGAAGCTTTCCAATGATGCAGGGGACGTTGTGGATGCAGGAATAGGAAACATGCAGGCAAAGCTGAAAGGGCTTGCGCACCAGGCAAGGGCAAATGAGGCAGATACCCGCATTACGGAATACGGGTGCGCTGCAATAGTGGAGGACAGCGATGGGTACGCTGACTGGCATTTCTACCAGTTCGAGCTGGAGTACGAGGGATTTGAATCTGACAAGCAGTACGGGAAGGAGGACCAGGTATCCGGGTGAGCGCCATGAAGAAAATTATGATTGCGTTGGTTTTGTTTGCAGCTTTGTTTGCTGCAGGGATTGAAGACACGGTTGCCGGATATTATGCTGCAAACAAGAATGAGGATATTGAAGAGTTCATGGGTTACGTGGATACGGGCGGCCTGGAGCAATCTGAGATAAATTATGAGGAGGAGATGGTGCTCGAAATATGGGAAGCATATGATACTGAGGAATACTACATAAGGGGGCTTGAATATTCAACAGATGGAGAAGGAGAGTATGCAATGGCAGGGTATTCGCTTAATGCAACTGTTTCGGGGGCAGAGGATTTCAATTATGAGCTGGATTATGTTATGCTGCTGCATAACGTAGGCGGAAGCTGGAAAGTGGCTTATGTAATGCCTTATGAGGAATATGTGAACATGAGCGAGCAGGCCAGGGACCTGATGGCAATAGATTACCTTGCGGAAGAGGAATATGTGCTTGCATCTGAACCGGTTGAGGTCGCGGAGCCTACTTTTGACGGGATGCCTCCGCAGGACCTGGGCGCAGAGATTGCATCTGCTTCAGGAGATGGGCAGGGAGAAGTTGTTTCAACTGGATGCATCGACACCTGGGACTGTGCATGGGATGAAACATGCGAGGAAGGAGTTTGCGCCCCTGCGCCACAGGAGGACTGCGGGACCGCATTTGTGCTGCTTGCGCTTTGCGGGTTGCTTTTTGCAGGGGTCAGATGAAAAGGGCACTGTTTATTTTCAGGAGGGACCTGCGGCTGCAGGACAATACTGCCCTTGATGAGGCGCTGGGGAATGCTGATGAGGTTGTTCCTGCATTTATTTTTGACCCAGTGCAGGTTGGGAAAAACCCATACAAAAGCAGGAATGCTGTGCAGTTCATGGTAGAATCGCTGAAGGAGCTGGATTCAGGCCTAAGAAAAAAGGGGTCTCGCCTGTACCTTTTCTACGGGAAGGCTGAAGAAATTGCAAAAAATCTCATTGGTGGAGGGGGAATTGGTTCTGTTTTCCTGAACCTGGACTATACTCCGTTCAGCAGGAAAAGGGACTCTGCAATAGAAAGAGTTTGCAGCAAGGAAGGGGCGGAATTCTACGGCCTGCATGACTGCCTGCTGCATAAGCCGGGAAGCGTGCTCAAGGATGATGGGGAACCATATGTTATGTATTCTGCTTTCAGGAAAAAGGCAAAGAAAAACAGAATAAGGAAACCCAGGGGAAACAGGAAATCCAATTACTTCAGGGGAAAGATGCGGGGGGAGAAGGGGAAGGCAATTTACAAAAAAGTGCTTGGGGAAGATAATGAGGATATTTTTGCGCAGGGGGGCAGGAAAAACGCGCTCAGGATCCTGAGGAATCTGGAAAAATACAAAAATTACCCAAAGGAAAGGAATTATCCGGCAAAGGAAGCAACAACCGGTCTTTCCCCCCACAACAAATTCGGCACAGTTTCAATAAGGGAAGTTTACTGGGCAATTGCCGGGAAGCTGGGGAAGAGGCACGGGCTTATAGATGAGTTGTACTGGAGGGAGTTCTTTACGCATATTGGGTGGTTTTTCCCCAGGGTATTTAGGGGCCCATTCAGGGAGCAGTATTCAAAGATTAAATGGGAGAACGACAAGAAGAAGTTCGGGGCATGGTGCAAGGGAAAGACAGGTTACCCTCTCGTGGATGCGGGAATGAGGCAGCTTAACAAAACAGGGTATATGCATAACCGGGTGCGGATGGTTGCGGCCTCTTTCCTTGTGAAAGACCTGCATATTGACTGGAGATGGGGGGAAAAGTACTTTGCGCAGAAGCTTGTGGACTATGACCCTGCAGTGAACAATGGAAACTGGCAGTGGGTTGCTTCAACAGGCTGCGATGCGCAGCCTTACTTCAGGATATTCAACCCTGAGAGCCAAAGGAAAAAATACGACCCCGGGAACAGGTATGTGGAGAAATGGGCGGATGAATACCGGGAAGGCAAATACCCTGCAAAGGTTGTGGAGCACAAAAAAGAAGCGGAGAAAGCAAAAAAAGAATATAAAAAAATAAAAAAATGAGCTACTTCTTAACTGCGAAGTAGACCATGTAGAGTGCAGCAAGCCCTACAACAATATATACAATCTGGGCAAGTATGGGAATGGAGCCCAGAAGCAACTGCACCAGGTCAAGGTTCAGCAACCCGACCAGACCCCAGTTAAGGCCACCTATAATGACCAGGGCCAGGGCCAGCATATCCAAAGCATTTGCGTCTTTCATGTGGTCACCATATTGCACCTCAAAAGCAGAATTTAAAAAGATTGTGGTAGGGAGGAGCGTTTATTGACGGATTTTACTTCGAAGGCGTTTTTGCATTTTGATTGGGAATTACCATTCCTTCAGGGATATGAATGTGCGCGTGTCAGATACGGTGGACAGTGCGCGGATTTGGTCGATTTGGTTGTCCAGTTGTTCCATGCTTCCTGCGGAAAGGATCAGGCAGGCATCATATGCTCCCGAAATTTCAAATCCTGAGCGGAATCCGGGGAGAGTTGTGATCTCCCGCATCATTTTTTTTGTGTTTCTTTTTGCCTTTACCAGGACGATGGCCTGGTTGGAGGCTTCAGAGCTTGTTTCGATTGTGAAGCGCTTTATTGTGCCTTTTTGCAGGAGGGACTTGATTCGCTGGCGGACTGCGCCCTCGCTCAGGCCTACTGACTGGGCAATTTCTGTGTTGCTTGCGCGTGAGTTTTTTTTCAGTAATGAGATAATTCTGGAGTCTTTTTCATCCCTCTTCATGCTACGAAATTCGTAGGATAGCTTTATAAGGGTTATTATATCCGTAGCGAAAATACGATAGCTTTAAAAAACCTACGATAAGTAATATATTTTCATACGAAATTCGTTAGGAATTGTGAAGGGTTATACGAAATTCGTATGGATTTGAGGACAATGAGTAACAGGAATATGGAAACGGTAAGGGTCGCATATGCGGTCTCCACAAGAGAGCTGGAAGATGAGCCGCTCTCGGCAACAGACAGCACACTTAATGCATCGCACAGGGGCAACCTTCCTCATGTGTATGGACTTATGCTCAAGCACAACAAGCAGGTTGAAGCAGGGGGGCTGGATTTGCCCCGTGTGGAGCTTGCAGTAATTATTTATGATGATAAAGAGCCCCCGCTAAGGGACTTTTCGGATGTCCCTGTGGAATTCGTGGGCGTATGCTCGGAGAGGCTTCGGGAACTGAGGGATGAAAGGAATGCGGCGCAGGCTGCAGGAAATGAGGGCGAGTTTGCAAGGCTCAGGGCAGAGCATGGAGCTGAGAGGGTGAGGTATGAGCAGGAATTCCTGGATGTGCTTCGGGGTGCGGAAGTGGACCTTGTCATGCTGGACAGATTGATGGTCATTATGGGGAAAACTTACCTTAATGAGTACCTTGGGGCAACAATAAACAGCCATCCTGCAATCCTTCCGGATTTGCCGGGAGACACTCCTACTGCGGATGCCCTGGAAAGGGCACAAAGCGGGGGGAATCCATGGACCGGAGTTACAGCACACTTTATAGACAGGGGAATAGATACCGGCCCTGCAATTTCACAGGAAGAATGCACATTTATTGGGGAAGGCTTAACCGTTGAGGAAGTGAGAAGGAGGAATTACCTTGGTGAGGGAAAGAACTTCTGGGCGGCTGTGCAGAATTACCTGTCTGACCCGGATGCAATGCGCCTACTTAACCTGAGGAGGGATGCAAGGCGGCAAAACGGCTCCGGGAAGGAAACAAGAAAGCTGGCGAGGCGAAAGGCAAAAGAGCTCTTGGGCAAGTACAGGGAATCATTCGATTCACACTGGCAAAGGAGAAGGGAACATGGGTTAGGCAGTGGAAATTACTCATACAGGGCCCCATTCGGAAGAATACACCGGCCGCAAAAGGTTGCGCAGAGGGTGCAGCCCCAGAGGCTAAGGAGGGCTGTTGCAAGATGAGCGAGATTGGGCTCCTTGAGAAACTAGTTTCGATTAATTCAGTATTTCCAAACGAAAGGGAACTTGGGGAATTTTTGGAAGGGGAGCTTAAGGAGCGCGGTTTTGCTGTGCGCAGGGTTGAGGCAGAAGGAAGATTCTGCTTGGTTGGTGAGCGGGGGACTGAAGGGGAGCCGGTTATGCTTTACGGGCATATGGACACTGTTCCAAAGTATGGGGAGTGGAGCTCGGACCCATTTGCACTTAGGGAAGAAGAGGATAAATTGTATGGGCTTGGGGCATATGATATGAAAGCAGGTATTGCTGCAATACTTAAGGCATGTGAAGAGCATAGCGAACGGAGGGTGAGGGTTGCATTCGGGGTAGATGAAGAAAACAATTCAGCTGGGAGCTGGGCACTTGTCAATGAAGGTGCGTTTGAGGGAGTGCAGTGCGTAATTGTGCCAGAAATCAATGATTCTCCTGACACTCCTGGGAGGGCAGATGCGATTGTTCTTGGAAGGAGGGGGAGGGCAGTTTATGAGATTAATGTGCCCGGGGAATCTATGCACGGGGCGCAATCCACAAAGGGAACAAGTGCAATTAGTGAAGCGGCCAGGTTGGTTGCGGAACTGGAGAATGCGGAGATGCCTTCGCACGAAAAGCTTCCGGATGGGTCACAGTTTATACGCAAGATCCATGCGGAAACCAGTTCGCTTTCGCTTCCGGAAAATGCAGCAATTGAATTAGACAGGCATTTGGTTACTCCGGAAACTACCGAGAGCGTGCTTGCGCAGCTCAGGGAACTTATTGAGAGATTGTATTCAGAAGGGAAGTTTAATCCGATTAATGGGAGGAAGATATCCGTGGGGATAAAGGAGAGGCACACTCCTTACCTTCCCCCATATACAACTCCCGAAAATGACCCGAATGTGGCAAGGCTTGCGGAAATTGTGCGGAAAGAGGTTGGGGAGCCGCAGTTCACGTATGGATATACTGTATGTGACGAGAATGCGATTGCTACAACCGGGGTTCCGGTGATAGATTACGGGCCGGTTGGGGCAAACTACCACTCTGCGGATGAGTGGGTAAGCAAGCAGAGCTACCTGGACTTGATTAAAGTGCTCAGGAGATTTATCCAGTGAATTGGTAGCTTTTTTATAATTTACTAACTAATGGATTGGTACTTATTGGTGAGCTAGATGGGAAAATACCAGTTGTTTGTGTGCAAGATTTGCGGTGATCCCTACTTGGGGACAGATGCACCTTCAAGGTGCCCGTTCTGCGGGGCGTATGAGGAAAATATCGTGCCTGCGGAGGAATGGGAGCCTTTGTGGGGAAAGCCCATTGGGGAAAAATCAAGGAAGCACCTTGAGGCCGCGCTCCAGATTGAAGTGAGCAACACCAACTTCTACAGGAATGCTTCGGAAGCATCCAAGGACGTATGGGCCCAGAAAGAATTCAAGGCGCTCATGAAGATTGAGGCAGAGCATGCGGAAACGATTGTGAAGCTGCTGGGGGCAGAGATGCCTGATTTCAAGGAGCTTGAGCTGGAAGAGGACAGGGCACGGGAGTCGATTGAGGCAAACCTGGCGGAATCCCACAGGAGGGAAACCCGCGCAATAAATGCATATAAGATGGCTATGGAAGATTCAGAGGATGAGCACGTAAAATATCTCTTCGGTGAACTCATAAAGATTGAATCTGACCACCTTTCTCTTTCCGAGTAGGCGGTTGCATGAAAACGCATACCGAATACCTTGTGTTCAATACTGAGGAGAAAATACAGTTTGTGCGAATTACTGAGCGGATTGAGGAGGCCGTGGAAAAATCAGGAGTAAAGGATGGAATGGTCTTGGTTAATCCAATGCACATAACTGCTGCAGTCATTGTGAATGACAATGAAGGGGGGCTGATTCAGGATTATATTGCAAACCTGCAGAAGCTGGTCCCTTATGATGCGGAATACAATCACAATGTGGGGGAGGACAATGCTGCGGCCCATATCTGGAGGCAACTGATGGCGCACCAGGTTGTGCTTCCCATTACTGATGGGAAACTGGACTTTGGGCCCTGGGAGCAGGTATTCTACTGCGAGTTTGACGGGGGGCGGAGGAAAAGAGTGCTGGTTAAGGTAATCGGGGAATAAATAAAGTCTATTCATAATCTATATGGACAAATGCGCGGGAGACCACGTCTATCTTCTCAACTTCCTTTTGCACCCTCTCCCCTATGTCATGGGTTTTCTTGGGCGTGAGCTTCTTGTCCAGGGTTATGGAAATCTCTACATGGACACGGTCGCCTACATAGTGTGCGCGGGTGCTTGAAAGGCGCTTGAGGCCCTTTACTGATTTTGCAGCCTTCCTTATGCGCCCCAGGACCTTTTTTTCTGGCTTTGCGCCCATCAGGTAATCTATGTTTTTCCTTGCGATTGAATAGCCGGAATATAGGATGTAAAATGCAATAAGGATTGCTGCAGCATCATCCAGGACAGGGAAATCAAAATAGACTCCGATTATTCCAATTAGCACAATCGAAGATGCGAAAACATCGTTCCTGGAATCTATTGAAATGGCTTCAAGGCTTGTGCTCATTGAAGAACTTGCCTTCTGCCTAAGGTAAATATACGATGCAAACTTCAGAAGTATGGAAAGGAGCACTATCCCGAAAACAATGGGCGTTATGGAAATTGCAAAATCCCCAAAAAGCACATTGTCAACTGCTGCCTTCATAATTTCAAATGCAAGGACACCTGAGATTATTCCAATCAGGAGGGCAGAGAGTGGCTCTGCACGGCGATGGCCAAAGGGATGGTCTGCATCAGGGCCCTTTTGGGCAAGCTTTATGGAAAAGAACACAATAAGGTATGAAAGTATGTCCATGAAAGAGTTGAATGCATCAGAAAGAATTGCAAGGCTCCCGGAGAGCAACCCTGCAAAAAGCTTTATTATGAAGAGGAATACATTTACCAGGAAGGCGATAAGGCCTGCTTTTCCTGTATCCTGCTTATCCATGCCGGGATTTCCCAGGCTCATCTTTTAAAAACGTATGTAAAGTAAAGGATAGACAATTATCCTTTTGATTCAGGAGGATATGCGCTGTTCCGTAAAACGGGCCATGTTTTCTTGAGCTCTGCTCAAGAGAAGTGGCCAAATGCCACTATGATTGCGGAAATTTTTACCGCACATGGATTTTGCGCGGTGTTTTTGTGTCCACTTTTTGGGCATGGGGCAAAATACTGGCAAAAAGTGGAAAACGGCAGCAAAAAGTTTCAGCAGGGGTGGCGGAGTTTGGTCAAACGTGCTAGATTGAGGGTCTAGTGGCTTAGTGCCTGCGAGGGTTCGAATCCCTTCCCCTGCAATAAAGGAATATTAATTTTGCCCACAATGCACTAGCATGGTACAATCCCCCAAGCCAAGAATTTTCGCGAGCAGGTGCCTGGGATTTTCAAAATGCAGGTACAATGGGATCACCATAAAGAATAGTGTGGTGGATGCGCTAAGGAAGCATGTGGACTTTGTGAATGCTTGCCCGGAAGTGGAGATTGGTCTTGGGGTCCCAAGGAAGCCGATCAAGATTGTGGGCAAAGCGGGTAAGCGGAAGCTGGTGCAGCCTGCAACAGGGCTGGATGTTTCCAGGAAGATGGAGGAATTTTCCGGGAAGTATTTGGAGAAACTTGGGGAAGTGGACGGATTTATTTTGAAAGGGAAGTCTCCTTCCTGCGGGCTTTTTGACGTGAAAGAATACTCGGGAGTTGAGGGAAGGGCGAGCAAGGGAAGGAAATTCAGCGGGTTCTTCGGGAAAAAGGTTATGGAGATGTACCCTGATGCGCCCTGGGAAGATGAGGGAAGGCTGCTGAACGGAGAGATACGGGAGTGTTTTTTCAAGAAGATTTTCACGCTTGCAAGGTTCAGGGAAATGAAACAAGAGAGGAAAATGAAGGATTTGGCAGAATTCCATGAGAAGCACAAATTGCTGCTGCTGGCTTTCGGGCAGGAAGGGATGGGGAAACTGGGGAGGGTTGCTGCAAACAGGAAGAAACTGGGCTTTGAAGAGGCTGCAAAAGAGTATGAGATGGAGATGAGGAGGTTGTTCAGGAACGGGATTTGCAAGAAATCCGCAGCCAATTCACTAATGCATGCATTCGGATACTTCA
>WJMK01000037.1 GCA_014727975.1 Microcaldota archaeon
TATGTTTGTATGGACTCCTTGGTTTTCTTGTCCATCTCACGAATCGTATATACTGACATAATGTAATATATGTAATACATAAACTTAAAAGCATTTGTGGGTGGCTTTCCACTGTACAAAATAGGGCAAAAGATTCGAATGGATTAAATCTACCGTAGTAAACTACTTTTTGCAGAGCACAAACAGGTGCCGATCATTGGAATCTCTGGGATTTGCCCAGTCTTTTTGCCAAATTATCTGGAATCCGGATTTTTTCAAAAGTTCAATATTTTGTTTTTGGCCATAACCGCTCCAGAACATTTTCGTTCCCAGATACTCGTTTTCCCCTTCCCAATCTTCCAATTGCATACAAACTAGTAGGTATCCAGGTGTTTTTAGGAGATTATAAAACCTTTTTAGAATTTCTAAATGTTTTGTTCTATCCACATGGATTAGGGCATAAAGGCAGATAATTCCATCAAAAGTTTCATTTCCAAAGCCAGGGTCCAGCATATTGGCTCTTTTGAAATTTCCATCCGGAACCATTTTTTTTGCGAGCTCAATTTGTTTTGCAGAAATATCAATTCCATAAACCTGGAAATTTCTGGCCAGGTGCTTGGCAATGGGGATTCCGGGCCCGCAGCCGGCATCCAGGATTTTGGCTCCTGAGTTGAGGTGCTCTTCGAGCTTTTTGGCAAAGATAAGCGTATCTTCATTTTTAGCTTTGAGATATTCCTCGGCTATCTCGTTGTATCCGCTTTCAACAATCTCTTTTCCCATGGGTGAATAGGCACATTACGATATTATAAAGAATTGCTCTATCTAAATTGTGTTAGAATTTCTAAAAGAGTATTGAAAAGGTGACAGTTTTGCGTCATATATATAATATATGATATATCATAGGTGAATTATGAAGATCCGGAAAGCAACAAAGAAGGACCTGGATGCACTGGTTGAATTGTCCTACCAATTATCCATGGACCAGATGAATAATTGTCAGGTTGATTTCAGGTTGAATAAAAATTTCAAAACAATACAAAAAAGATGCATATCGAAAGACATGAAAAAGAGAAAAAATGCATTTTTTGTTGCTGAGGAGGCGGGCGAGATTGTCGGCTATGTCTCCGGGAAGATTGAAGAGGATCCGCCACTTTATGTGGACTGGAAAAATGGAAGGGTGAATGGGTTCTACGTAAAGGAAGGGTTCAGGAGTAAGGGACTTGGCAAAAAGCTGTTTGCAGAGATGAAGAAGTGGTTTAAGAAAAAGAAGATAAAGACGATTAGGCTTGTTGTGGCCAGATGCAATATAGGGGCAAAAAGAGCATACAAATCGCTTGGGTTTGGACCAGCGGATTTTGAGCAATGGATCCTAAAGATGTAATTCTAATAATATATTCGAAAATATAAAAGAATATTGCTACTATCCTTTGCCCTTTCTTTCTGCACGTGCAACCTTGACAGGTTTTTTCTTTTCAGCCGAAGCAACGCGCGTTTTTAGCTCATCAACAGTTTGGGCTACAAGCGCAAGCTCAACGGCTTCCAGGATCTCTTCATCATCTTCCCCAAGCGCAAGCGCAAGCATTTCAGAATATTCAACATCCTCGCTACCTGCGGCTTTGCGTATGTTTTCGATTTCCTTTTTCTCCTTTTCTGTAGGTTCTTCCAGGTCTTCGAGGAGCTCTTCTGCTTCTTTAAGGAGTTTTTCCTTCAGTTCCCTCTGCAGGCGGGTTTTACCCTTGACATTCTCTTCTGCGCGCAGCCTTGCTTTCTTCGATTTTATCCTTTTATGGTAATCAAAGCCTGTTTCTGCCATGATTTTTTGCTCTTTTTCGCTGAACGGAAATGCCACATCCTCTGCCCTTTTCTGCTTGAACTCATCAAGCTCTCGCGAATATGCCCGGATTAATTCGGGTTTTGAGGCATGTTCCTTTTCAAACTCCGCCTTTTTAGCCTCCATAATCTTTTCCATTTCCCTTCTTTCTTCAATGGATCTATGCTTATGGAAAAACAACTCATCCAGAGATTCCATCACTTCTTCTTTATGCTCTGTCGGGCGGTAAAGAACGCGGGCAATCTTCGATGCCCTGGTGGCGGAAGTAAGATGCTCCGAAGCTTTTCTCTTGTGTTCTTGGTATTCAGGAACCTCGCCTAGCCAGGACCTTACGTATTTTTGGGCTTCTGATGAGCGCATGCCCTTCTCAGGCATTGCGATTCCTTTTGATTCTGAAACAGCTGTTTCTGTGAGTCCGGCTTTCCTGATGTTTTCATCCATTTTTTTAAAGTATCTCTCCTTCTGTTTTGGGCTCATTCTTGCAAGCATTCTTTTGTATCTACGGTCCTGCCTTGCAAGCCTTCTTGCTTCTTTTTTTCCGTAAACCTCCTCAGTTGTAAAAACCATTTTATATTTTTTTGGTTTATGCTCCTGCGCAGGCCTTTTGAATTCAGTGGGCTCCTGCTTTTTTGGCTTTGCCTTTGCAACTCTTTCACCAATGTGCTCCATTACATATTTTTGTGCATCCTTGAAAGGAATATCTTCGATTGATGCGCCTGCCCTTACTGCTTCAAGGTAGGCATTGTAGCGTTTTGGCCTGAGGCGGGCAATTTTTTTCCTGTTGCCCCCCTCTTTCTTCAAAGCATGTATCTGCCTGTGTATTCTGTTTCCCTTCTGAATCCATTCTTTTGGAGTGCTGGGCTTAGTTTTTTGCTTTTGGGCCAAGGTAACACCGTATTCATTACCGTTGGAGAGTTTATAAAGTTATTTACATTGTAACCAAAAAGTAGGCAAGAGCGGCAAGCACCGTAATGAAGATGACTGCAACGAGCCAGGAGTTGCCCTCCCGGAACATTTGCTTTTCCGCTGCCTTGCGGCTCAGTTTTACCTCTTTATTCGGGAATTGCATTTTTTCATGCTGGGAGCGCGGGACAGAGATGAAGAAACCATAATAGTGGCAGTTGGGGCACATCTGCTTCCCTGTCCAGCTCAAAATGGCAGCGCGGTTCATTGGGCGCACATTATCAGGGTCGGAAAGATTGCTTCCGCAGTGCGGGCATATGGTTATTTCTCCCTCTTCTTCCATAAAAATCAGGATTTAGTATACTCATCTACGAAGCTGAGCCGTGTTTTTTTCAGGTTTCCGAGAGTGTTCCGGAGCCCCTGAACATACTTTTCCATCTCTTCCCTGTATTCAGGAGTCCGCTCATTTATCTGGATTCCGGGAAGCCCACGTGCCTCTTCAATGTGGCCAAGGTCTGCTTCTATTATGTTGATAAGGTCTTCGAGAATTTCCGCACGCTCTTCCCTGCTGGTTTCAGGATTGTCAAATATGGCTTTGTTTGATTCATATATCTGCATATCCCGTGTTATTTGCACTCCTGCTTCTTGTAGGTCTGCCCTGACCTGGTCCCTCATGGAAACCTCTTCCTTCTTCTTAGGCAGTTTAAGTTTTTTTTCCATATTCTCGCCCCATGCTTTAGGCAATTGCATCATATAAATATGTTACCCCATCCGCTTTTCCAGCTCCTTTCTTTGCCTCCTCAGCCTGTTTATGCGCTTGGTGAAATCTGCTTTTTTTGGCTGGGCTGCGGCCTCCCTCTTCTTTTTCAGCATGGCAATTCGTTTTTCCAGGCTCTCCAGCTGCTTTTCATGGACAGAAGCACCTTTCCCGGATTTGGTGGCTCCCCTCTCCTTTTTTGGTGGCCGGAGTTGCTTTGGGCTGCGCCGCTTTTTCCCTGGGGAATAAACCGCAGCAAGCTTTGCAGGCTCCCCGGCATCAGCTTTCTGCTCTTCAAGCCTTTCTATTACCCTCCGGGCAATTGAGCGCACAAGCCTCCTGGTTTCAGAGCGCATTGTAAGGTGCTTCCTGTACTTTTCACGCTTCTTTCCATATCTCCTGGAATACGCCTTTTCAAAACGCCAGGCCCGCTGGCTGTGCCTCCTGGCCTTTCTGCTGAGCTTTTGCACATGCCTGTCATAGCTCTCCTCTGAAATATTGGGGTATTCCGCAAGAAAATTCTTCTTTAGGGCAGGGTCAGAAAGGAGGGAAACCAGCTTGTTCAGGGTTCTTTCCGCGGACAGGTAATTGTTGAGGTACTTGTCCATGGCCTCCTCTGCATTCCTGAGGCCCTTCTTCATGAGCTCCCGGCCTGCTTCTTTTGCGCGCAAAACGCTGTTATGCTCCTTCCACATGTGGATGCGGACATCCACTCCGTTTTTTTCAAACCAGTCCAGGTGATGGGGCATGGGCTCAAATTCCCTGCCCCTGACCTTCCGGCCAGCCTTCATTTTTTGCGCCATATCCAACCCCTATGCTGTTTTTGTTTTTCCTGTAAAAGGATTTGCTTCTTCATTAAAGGAAATCAGGTCGCTCTTCGCTACCTTCTCCTTTCCCCTGAATTCTATTGTGACTCCTGAAACAGATTCCCAATTCGTGAGCAGTTCCATCATTTTTTTAATCCCCCCGAAAACAGGCTCCTTTTCTTCCACAGTTTTCCCTTCCCAGTCCCTTTTGCTTACTTTGTAAATTTTGCCGAAATTCTCTATTCCCGGCATAAGCACGTTTACATTGTAGGATTTTAGCGCCCCAACAAGCTCCTTTCCTGTAATCTCAGCAGTTGAGCCTTTTTTTGAAGCAAGGGATTCCAGGTCCAGGGGGTTTGCAGTCTGGATTGCATATTCCTGTCCCCTTACTGCTACCCGGTATTCAAAAAGCTCCACTTTTTCAGCAGTTGGCCCCTTCTTCGGCATCTTAAGTTTGGGTTTTCCCATTGTTGCACCTTATGCATTAAGGAAAGATATGATATAAATAGTTAATGATGGGAAGAGGAACATGGAAATAAGAAAAGCAGAAGAAAAAGATGCGGAAGAAATCAGGAAGCTGCTGGAAGGATACCCTGTCCCAATGGGAGAAGTAAAAAAGAACATTGCTGCAGGAACGGCATATCTGGCGGAGCGGGAGGGGAACATTGTTGGATTTGCAGATGGAAAAATACAGGGAGAGGGAAAAGATGCATATGGGAGAATACTGCATTTCTTAGTAAAAAAGGAATTTAGGGGAAGGGGGATAGCCACAGAGCTGCTTGAAATGCTGAAAAAAGAATTCAGGAACAGGGGAATAGAAAGGGTTTCAGTGGAATGCGCAATAATGGGGAAAAAAGAATGAACCTGCAGCCTACCCGAGTGTCCACAGGAAGAACCCCATTATGCAAAACAGAACCCCAAGCGCAACATATGCATACTGGATTTTTTCCCCGAGGCCTTCACTGGTGATTCCCATCGCAGGGCCAATGGACCAGTCGTAAGTTATTCCAAGGAGGAGGATGGTTACTCCTGGCCCTAGCAGGAGGGGCCCGAGCAGGGCAAGCCCTTCAGGAGGGAAGAACGCTGCTGCCAGGATTCCTCCTGCTGCAAAAAGTGAAAGCGCAGCAGTATACAACATGCCCTCCTGCCTGTCTTCTTTGGTTAGTTTTCCTGGCATAGATACACCTAATCTACAAGTTCCCTGGCTTTCAGCACTGAGCGCCCTCCTTCTTCAGTATGGAGCATAATGTCTGCGTTCAGCCCGTGCATTTCAGAATAGAATTTCCTGAAAGCTTTTTTTGAAATGGTGTTTTTCTTTTTCTTTCCGCGGACATTTTCAGAATAATGGACCTTCTGCCGCCCGTCCTCCTTTTCCCAGCTTATTGCAGCAACCTTGATTATGTCGTTTGGGGAAAGCTCGGTAAAGCTGTTCCTGAGGAAAGCAGGATAATTGAATACGATGGGGAGGTGCAGCTTGCCCGCAACCCCAAAAGCATCGTAAAAGGACCAGTAGAGGTCGTCATTCTCAACCACAAGGCGCTTCCGGGCAGGTTCAGAAAGCCTGGAAAAATTGGAAATAAACCTTTTTGCTGTCTCCTTCCTGCGCTTGTGGATTTTTCCTATATTCGTGATTATTTTTGCAGAATGGCCCAGGCCAAGGAGGTCCAGGAGCGCAGAGCAGTGCTCAATTCCTGCAACTGCCCTTTTGAGGGTTGCAGGGTCAGGGGACCCAAGGCAATACTGGGGATTTGTATGCATAAATATGCGCATCCTGTTTTTCCTGACATGGCTGCCTATCACTTCCCCCTCAACCGAGAGCGGCTTTTGCCATGAGGCCGGGGAAAATCTGGGGCTGAAGGGAATCGTTTCCATCGGAATCCTGAATAGCCTTACCTGGCGCTCCGCATTCCATTCAAGCGCATCAGCAATCCTCAGCAGGTTTTCTGCACCGTCTTCAAGAAGCCGCTTTTGGGAAAGTTTTTTCCTGGGCAGCTTCAGGAGCTTTCCTGCGGGGTATACATATCCAATCCGAATCATGGGCCCTCTGCAGGATAACGGACTTAAGATTTAAGAGTGTTCCGTTAGGATATCTTTGCATGTATGAAGTGCGCAGAATCAGCATGGAAGAAAAAGAAAAGCTGCTCCCAAAGATTTACTCAAAGCCGCTTTTTGAATCAAAGGCAAACATATACGGGGCATGCGTGAAATTCTTTACCGATTCCCCGGAGCAAAAAGAGATGTGGGAGGACAATTTCCATCCCATGCTGGATTCGATAAGGCCGCATGCAAGGGTAATCTCAGTCCAGAACGGGAAGGATATGAGAGTAAGCTATGAGCCGGTATCAAAAACTGTGATAATTGAGAATTGCAGCTATTACGGGTGGGTGAAATCAATAGCGCTTGGGGTTGTTGCGGAATTCCTAGAAGATGTGCGCTCGGAGCACAGGAGATACTCGATTCACGGCTCTTATGTGGATTTTGGGGGAAATGGAATAGCGATTATAGGGCCGAGCGGGAGCGGGAAGACCACCCTTACATACGGGCTCATGCTGGAGAAATACACTAATTTCCTTACTGATGACTGGATGTTTGTGCGCCTTGCAAATGATGTGCTGGTAACATCTTCAGAAAAGAACTCATATGTAAGGGACAACCTGGAAAAGGACTGGAAGCAGTATTCAAGGCTCCTTAAGCCCTGCAAGGGCAGGAAGGACAAGGCGGGCCGCTCAATATTGGACGTGAGGATGCTTTTTGGGGAAGAAAGGCTTTTTTCAAGGTCTGTGATGGGTGCGGCAGTGATTCTTGCAAATGACAAAAAGAAGCCGGCTTTTGAAGAGCTTGAGCCGGATGAGGCGGCAAAATACATGGAAAAAAACGATTTCTGCAACCCTCACCAGCTTGTAAGGAACAGGAAGAAGAACTGGCTCAGGAAGAAATTCTTCTCTGTGCTTTTTGAGCAGGTGCCGGTGTACAGGCTGAATATTGCAGGGGAAAGCCCAAGGGAGTCAGTAGAAAGGATACTTGGCATAATAGAGGAAGAATAGCTATTCCCTGCTGGAGAAAGCAAAAGCGCAAAAGAGCAAGCCCAAAAGCGCAAAGGCAGGCAGGCATTCCTCTTCGGATGCAGTTTCCTCCTCTCCCTCCAGGTAGGAAGTATATTCGTACTCCGTGGAGCTGAAATGGTAATCCTTGGTTTCAATATTCACGTTTTCCGGTATTCCGCCCTGTGCAGTCTGGTTCCCCTCCTGTTCCGACTCTTCCTCTTCAATTTCTTCAACCTCTATTATGAAAGTCCCGAGGGGATTGGAAGGAGGGTGAAATGATTTGCAGCTTTCCTGATCCGAGCCGGTCCAGGCAGTTATCTCCTGCTCAAAAGTATCGTTTCCATACTGGGCCGTTACGAATGCAGTTTCCCCTGCTGCACAATCCATGCAGCCGCTCTTGCAGGTGCCGTTCATGCCGCTTGTGCAAAGGTATCTTTCCGGAGAGGAAAAAGTCATTTTGCACTTAAGGAAGAAATGCACTCCCTCCACAGGATTAGCATTCTGGTCAATTACCCGTATCTCCAGGGTGGAATATTCCAGGGAATAGGAAAGGGAAAAAAGCAGGAGGGCCGCAAGCAGGAAACGCTTCATGGGGAAGATTGGAAGGGATTATTTAAAACGCTTATTATGCGGAGGGGACGTAAATCCGAGTTCAGTTTCCCTTAGTATGTCCTCGTTGGAAATCATTCTTGGAACGGTTGGGAACGGGTTTTTGTGCCCGAGAGCATAGGCAACCCCTGCCCTCCATTTCCGGAAGTCTTCCTCTTCCTGCAGCCTTTCCTCCTCTTCGCAAAAACCGCAGAGCTTCTTCCTCCTTCCAAACTCCTTTCCAGCTTCTTTGCTGCCCTCTGCCCGCCCCCCTTTAATAAGCCTGAACTTGGGTTTCCCTGGGGAGGTTGGGATAAACTTGGGCTTGGGAAAAACAGAGGGGGCAGCCTGCTGGTCATTGGCAGCCCTTGTTTTTATTTTGGGCATCCTGGCAACATTCAGCCTGAACATCTGGTCGTCCTCTCCAGGGGAAGAAAGCCTTATTCTACCGGCTTAAACCTTTCCCTGAGCTTTTCCATTACCTTGGGCATGGAAGTGTACTCCATGTCTGCAGGGGGAAGCCTGTGTGGCTGGAAGGGCCCATGCCTGCGCATATAATCTGCAGCAGCAAGGGATTCCCTGCGCGCCCTGTCAAATGCAGGGTCTGCAAACACATCATTCGGCCCTACAAGATTTCCTTCCGCAAGCTGGAACCCGAGCGCAACTATGCGGGGAGGCCCGTCAAAGCGTGTTGGGTCAGATTTGTCCATGGAACAAGGGTATACCGGGCCCACGTGGGAGCCGCGCATCCACCCTGCAACAAGGTGGGGGAACGAATATGGCTCAACGATTTCCCCTACTGCAGGCAGACCGCTCTGGCCCCTCACAATTGCAACAGGGTCATCTTTTCCTACATATTCTCCTGCAATCTGGTGGAGCTTGTCCGTGCTTACTGCAGCTGCGGGCTCATCTTCGGGCACCTTGTTCCCTGGCCCGGGATAAACCCTCTTGATTACATATTTGGAGGTAGAGCCCACAAGCGCAAGCAAATCATAGAGCTCCTCAGGAGTATTCAGGATTACGCGCTTGTTTTCATAGATATCATATACCTCGAACTTGAAGCCTCCGCGCATATTCGGGTCAATTACAAGGCCTGCGGTGTTAAAGGGGTCTGCGAACATTTTGTAGACCGGGAGATTAAATGCGCCAGGGTCGGTTTTGTCCATCAGGAAGCAGACAACCGGCTCGCTTTTCCTTTCCTCCATCTCGATTTCTGCGCATCCTGGGCCCATTCCCTTGACATTACCGGAAAATGCATCAGAAAGCAGGTCCTGGCCTGCACCATACAGCTTGAGCTTTTTTGCTTCCTCGGTTGCTGAAACAAATGCGTTCCATGCAGTCTTGTGGACCTGCTCGTTTCCCTCTCCCTTGTCATGGGTCATAACCAGGTCCATGTCGTCTCCACAGCGCCCGATATAATAATCTATAAGCACTCCGGACTCCTTTGCTTCCTTCAGCACTCCATTCGCTGCTTCCATCAGCTTTGCGTGGCACCTCTGGTGGCCGCAGTAGCTACCAACATCTGCTTTGATGATGCTCAAAGTCGTTTTCATTTTCTCTCACCCAAATTGAATTGTTTACTATTCATCATGCCTCTTTATTTACTTTTCTTTTTCCCATGGCCCTGGAGGAGGAGCTTCAGGGCTCAAAGAAGTCTTGCCGCAAATGAATAAAGCTCCGGCCCCTTTTTTTTGTCGTACAACCCCAGCCTTACGCCTTTTGTGTCCGCAGAAACTGCCGCATAATTTGTAGATGAGAAACGGGAGAAAAAGGTGTTGATCGTCCCCACATCAAAAAGCCGCACTGCTGCAGGAAGAGGAAACCCTGAAATAAGGTTTAGGTTCCTTAATCGCTTTTTGGGGGAAGAATAAACCCAGTCCAGCCATACCCTTATGAGCGGACATTCCCCTGAAGAACGCATAACCTGCCCTACCCTTTTTTCTCCCCAGAAAAGCCCTGTGCTGTCTGCACGGAAGGGAAACTCTTCCTCCTCGCGCTGCAGTGCACGCATAATCGTGAAAAGCCTGTATGCGCTCCTGCCCATGCCCCGTACCAAAAGGGCAGGGCTTATGCTGTCCCCTGAATCTGTTTCTGCAGGCCGGGGGGAGGGGCACCTGATGTGGCCCCTTTTTGCATGCTCAATAATGGGCCGGACTGTCCCGAAGCTCCGCATACCGGACTCTTTTGAGCGCTTTTTTGGGAGCACTTCCACTGCGGGTGCAGACCCTTCACTGGAAATTCTTGCAAGCACTCTTTCTTTTGGTGGGGGCATTGCAGTAAATGTGTGCAAGTAAGTATAAAAATGTTGCCCATTCCGGAGCTCATGCATCAACAAAAAACTGGTGCTCCGGGTGGCCGGAGCGCTCCATGTAAAACCTGAGCCAGGTTTTTTCATTCCCCCCAATAATCTTTGCATATTTGTGGGAACTGATTGCGCTTACAAGCGAAGAATAGGGTATTTCGAATGCGTCAACAAGTGCAGTAAGCACCCTGGTGCTTTCCAGGATGTGCTTGAGCTCGGATTCAGTTTTTTCCATGGAGCCATTCCTGTATCCAGTGCTCAGCAGCCAGTCCACCCAAACATGCAGGGTAGGCGTTTCAGTGTAAGTGATTACATTCCCCACCGGGCTGGCCCCCAGCCACACATGCCTTTCGTCTGCCTCTATTGGCCTTTTGTCATCTGCAGGGCAGAGATGGCGCAGGAGCGAGAAAAGCCGTTCGGTGCGGTCCAGCTTGAACCCCTTGTAAACAAGAATGCTGCTTACCCTGTCCCTTTTTCCGGGACCACAGGGAATGCTGCTTTGCTCTGAAAGCTTTTCATTGCTTTTCGGGGGGCGCTCCAGGAGGTCCCCAAAATGCTTTGTGCTTCTTGCAACCCGCAGCACAGAAGGCAGGGCAGGTTTTGTAACCCTGCCGCTATCAGGTATTTTTTCCAGCTTCAGCTGATGCAAGTGCTGCTGCTTCTTGGGAGGCATAATTTAGTCTTTAAGCAAAGAAATAAAAATACAGTCTCTTTTCCGCTATTTTTGCTTTAGGGGAAATGGCGGGCGCACCCTTGTTTTGAAATCCTTGTAAAAAGAAAGCCCGATGTGGGAAAGCGTTTCCTGGTGCAGGCCCATAAGCACAAGGTAGTTGCCCTGCCCCATTGCATCCTGGAACTTTGCAGGGTCAATTTCGAAAACGTGGCCAAGCTCTTCCGGCCCGAGTGAGCCGAGGGGATACCCCAGGTTATTGAACCAGATGCGTACCTTCACCATCTGCACATCCACGGAAACATCCCCTATCTTCTTTGAGTTGAGTAAAACTGCATCTTTCCTGAACTGGATTTCGCTGCCCATGCATTCAGGATGTATTGAGGAGAGTGCCCTTGCAATCCTCACAACCATCCTTTTGCTGCCTTCTCTCTCTATTGATTCATCAACAAGGATGCTGGGCCCTGCTTTTTTGCCGGGCATCCTGTCAGGGGGGAGCTTTTTGCCGGGCGGAGGCGCCCTTGGCCTTTTTCCAAGAACAGGCGGGAGAGCTATCGCTGCGGCCGGTTCTTTTTTCTGCTTTCCTCCCATGCTTTTATTGTGCGTAAGAATGTTTTAAAGGGAATAAGCTAGCTTTTTTTGGCAGGGAGAACCACCTGCAGCGGTGCGGAAAGGAAAGATGCTTCTGCCTCTTCCTTGTGGAAACACAATTTTATGTTGTCCCTGCTTTCGTTGTTTTCAGCATAAACAGAAACAAAGCCAGCCCTGGCCTTTGCATCTGCAAAAAAGAAATCCTGTATCCTGAACAGGCCGAAAATTGTGGATGCCGGAAGCGAATCAATGCCAAAGCCCAGCTTGTGCATCCATACGCGCATCTTTATGCCTGCGCGGCTTTTCACCACCGTACCTATTTTTTCATGGCCAAGGAATATCCCGTTTTCATTGAAGCTGAATTCTCCTTCTGCAGATGGCTTGAGCCGGTTCAGGAGCATGGAAAGCTTCTGCACAGTGCCTTCGAAGCCCTGCAATGGCTCCCCTGGGGCATCCTGCCTCCGGGCAGGTGCAGAAAGGGCTTCAGAATCCGGGTCGGCAAATTCAACAGGTATTGAAGACACTCCTGAAGGCCTTTGCATTTCAGCATCAATATCTATTTCAACTGACCTCCTTCCGGAAGGAGGCTCGGAATCCGGCTTTTCCCTGAAAAATTCAGCAATGCTTTTATCCGTGGAATCCCTTTGGGGCACAATGCTTGTTTTTTTGCGGCGTGCAGGAGGAGGCGCCATGGAAGGAGGCCTCTTTTGAGATGGAAGAGTTCCTGGGGGCATTTTATTCGGGCGCACAGGGCGCTGCGGCCTTATTGGAGCTATGGGTGCTCCTCCTTTTCCCTTTTTCATATGTTTAAATATGTTAGAAAATGTTTAAAAAAACCAGAGCCTGAATCACTGCACAAGAGTGGAAAGCGCCTTTTTGCCCCTGAGCAATGCTTCTATGCGCCCGGGGTGAAGTGCATTCACTATGTAGGAGGGCGTTCCGAGCCCCAGGAGCTCCCTTATCTTGCCTTTCATGCCGCCCGTGACATCAGGGTGCCCAGCATCCTTAAAGTGCGCTGAAACCTGCTCAAAATTGCCCTGGTGTATTTCCGGGACTGGCTTTCCGTCCACGAGCACCCCATCTACATTTGTGCCCAGTATTATGCGCTCTGCGCCTTTCCCGAACCAGGAAACAAGCTGGTCCCCTGAGCACACTGCGCACCCGAGCTCAGAATCAGGGAGCATATCCCCATGCAATACAGGCATATACCCCAGCTCCAGCAGGTCCTCCACAGGCTTGCTGTTGAACTCAATTATGCGGCGGCCCCTCATTTTGCCAAGGAAAGCAGGGGGGATGGAGACTGCAGGCACCCTGTTTTCATTGAGGGCCTCAACAAGCAGGGAAGATAGGCGCAAGCATGCAGAATGGGTTTTTGCAGCACCAAGTTTCTGCCCTTCGGTTTTTACTCCATTGTTTAAATCATATTCAACTACAAGGGGGTGGCCAAACGAGCCTGCCCCGTGCACAAGGAGTATGTCATTTATCCCGTCTTTCCAGGCACGGGAGAGCATCTCTGCAAGCGAGTCAATGGCCTCCTGGTTCTCCTCCATGCGGCCGCTTTTTTTTGTGAGGGCGCTCCCGCCCAGCTTAAGAACCTGCATAGATGGATTAAAGGGTGGGAATATTTAAATTTGCTTAGATTGAATAAAGGCAAAAAGAAAGGGGAGGTGGAGTTCATGGAGGGTAATTGTGGTATTATAAAGGTTTTGGTGGGAAATAATAACTGCTAATATTTATTGCACATGGGCTGCGTAAAGCCCAAGTGGGAAACATGGTAGAGGGAAAAATTGCAGCGCTTAAGCAAACAAGCCTGGACAAAGAATATGTTGAGCAGTGCTGCTCACACCTTGGCAGCCTTTCTTCCGAAGAAATCCTGGAGCTGGTTTTTGATGCATCAAACAGCAGGCCCATCATGCCCCATGCAAAAGCAATAGGGGAGCTTGGGGAACGGATGCTCAGCGATTCTATGAACGGGCAGGCTGCAGAAGCCCTGGTTGCACTAAACCTTGCCGCATCTTCCGAAGAAAAATGGCTGAGCGGCCCTGCACAGGGAATACTTGACAGATATTATAACCGCAAATTCAGCGGGAAGCTCAAGCAGATTGAAAACAAAACGCTTGCAGACCTTATTGAGGTTGGAAAGGACGTGCACAGCTCCGGGCAGCTGGCAACCCTTATGGACCATGTTGCAAAGAGGGCACTGACCAGGGGATTCAGCAGAAAAGAGAGCAGGAGGATTGGCAAAGTTGCGCTGGGGCTGCTTGAGCGCAGTGAAGAGAACGTTGTTTTTGAAGCAGCCTTTGTGCTGAAAGAGCTGAAATCCCCCTGCACTTACCCCGGAATAATAGAAAAACTCAAGAAGAAGCCTTCTCCTTACAGCACAGAAACCAGGAGGATGCTGCGCGCAGCTGCAGAAAATATTGCAATGGAAGTTACCGGGGATGTTTTCAGCATGACTGCGGATTACAGAAAAGGAGACTGGAACCGGCTGCTTTTCCAAAGGATGAGGAAGCACAGGGAAATGCTCAAAAGGCTTGAGGGAGGGCCCAGGGGGAAGAGAGGTTTGCAGAAGAGGTAAGTGTGTCTTTAAAAATACTTTGGTGGAAGAACTGAAAACTCCAGAAATTATCATAGTCCAGAAACATCCAGAGGCAGGAACATATGGGAAAATATAAGTGTGTATTCAGGAATTGCCACACATTGGATACTCCAGGGAAGGGTTTGATGCCTCCAGCATGCGTTGCGAAAGGGTGTGCAGGGATTTTCAGCAAAAAGCCTGACTGCAGGACATTTGTTCAGGACCTGCTCCCCCCTGAGCCGATTATGAGGGCAGGGGGCTGGGAAAAAGTGAAAATTTCAAGAGCCCCTCTCCTGCAAAAGCAGCACAAAGGGAGTATTTTTATGGCCGGGATGCATCCGGCACGTGCCGTAGTGCGCACATAGCCTATTTTAAAGCATATGAGCCCTGAATTTTCTTATGCGGATAGTTCTTGCAATAACCGGGGCCTCAGGCCTGCAGTATGGGGTAAGGCTGCACCAGGTGCTCAGGGAGCTTGGGCACGATGTTTGGGTGGTGCACGGCTCCGGGGCAAAAACCGTTTCTGAAGCAGAAGAGGTGGAAATACCCGGGGCGGATTTCGGGGAAAAAGAAATGGGGGCGCCTCCTGCATCCGGCTCGCACCCGGTGGATGGTATGGTGGTTGCGCCATGTTCTTTGAAAACCCTGGGGGAAATTGCAAACGGGATTGGCTCGAATCTGGTTGCAAGAAGCGCAGAAGTAATGCTCAAGGAAAGGAGGAAGCTGGTGCTTGTTGTGAGGGAAACTCCGCTTTCGTATATAGCGATTAAGAATATGGAAAAGGTTACGCTTGCGGGAGGAGTTGTGCTGCCCGCATGCCCCGCATTCTACTCAAAGCCGCAAACTGTGGAGGAAATTGTGGACTTTGTGTGCGGAAAAACCCTGGACCAGCTTGGAATTGAGCATAAATTATACAAAAGATGGAAATCACTCTAAAACTGGGACTGCGAGATTTGCAGCATCCTGGCTTTCATTGTGGGTTGCATCATCTATTGTGACTGCATCAGACGCTCTTTGTGCGGCCCTAACTGCCCTGCTTCCTGCCTGGCCTGCCTGGGCTTCTGCAGCCAGGCCCCTCTCTGCTGCAACAATCCCTGTCTCTGCACTGCGGGCGCTTGCTATGCCGCGCTCTGCGCTTCCCGCAAGTGCAGCCCCCTCGCTTGCAAAAGTGCCTGCAGTACCGGCTGCAATTGCGTACTCCCCAGTACCTGCAGTTCCTGCTTCCACTCCAATCTGGGAGCCTGCCTTAAGCACCTTGCCTGCATCAGAAGTTGCACGGTAGAAAGCCCCTGCACCCCTTGCGGCAGTACCTATCGCTGCACCAATGGCTATGCCTGAGGCAACAGACATTACCATTTCCCCGGCCATATCACGTATGCGCTTTTTTATTCCATTCATTGAACTGGTATATCCATTCATCACTGTGAGGGCATCTTGAACATTTCTGTGCGCTTTTTTGAATTCTGCCAGCGCATCCTTTAGCTCTCCTGCTTTTTTTGTTGCAAGCTGATAATTGCCTTCAAGCAATGCCCCAACCATGCCATTGTATGCAAAATAAACTTTTGCGTATTTTTCCCGAAAAACCCTTATTGCGCCCTTTTTTTCTGCAGGGGTCCTTCCCCTTGGATTCCCAAGAAGGCCCAGCCTTGCCTTTTCCATGCCCTGGAAAAACTCTGCCCTCTCCTTAGTCAGATCCACTACTACTTCTTTAGGAGTAACAATCTGGCCAAGAGTAAGGATTGAGCCTAAGGTGCCAATGCCCTGCGCAAAGCCTGTTCCTGCCATTACAGCTGCCCTGTCCCAGCTATCAGGCATTTCCGCTTCTGCAGCTGAAAATTGCTCCTCCACATCGTTATAACTGTGCCTCAGCCCGCGCATCCCGGAAAGCAGGTCCTCCATTTGCGAAAGGTAGCGCTCGGAAAATTCCCTGGCCTGCTGCATTTCCGGTTCCATAAGATGGTCTGCCTGGAATGCGTTTGGCTGCTTGACCAGCGTGCGCATTGTATCCACTGTTTTCTCAAGCTTCGCTTCTTCCTTTGATTTTTTAACTTTATAAGCCATGAAAAGTTACCTCGATTCAAATTTTCTTATTATCTGCTTTGTTGACTCAGAAACAGAAGAATCAGAAAGGATGGATTCCATGCTTTTTTCAAGGGATGCCTTTACGTGCTTTGGGATTCCGCTGTCGCGCAAGAGATTCCTTATTCCTGCAGCAACCTGGTATTTTGCATTGTCATCTATCTTTGCATCCCTGAGCATTCCAGGGAGAGATTCCGGCTGCACAAGCTTTGCAAGGTTTATCAGTGCTGCCCTTGTGTGCGGGCTAACTTCCGCATCATGGAGTTTTTCACTTATGTAGTCTATCCCCGCTTCCCGATCAAATGATTTGCTTGTGCGCAGGGAGCCGCAGACCATGTCTGCAAAAGGTGCAGCAAGCGAAGTTTTCCGGTCTGAGAAGCCAGGCACGAAAAAGCCTGGCTTTACAAGGTCCATTGCTGAAACCATGTCCACTGCGCGCTCAAAGCCGTCCTGGCCGCATTTTGCAAAACCGTATGCAAGAGCCTGCATATAGCTCAGGAGCTCGGGGGAATCCTTTTTCAGGCTCTCCAGGCTTCCAAAAAACGAGGTTCCGAAAGTAACTGAAGCCTGGTGTGCAAGCTCATCAAGTGCAGGGTTCCTCTCTTCCGGGCCGGAAGGAGTTTCCCCGTATTTGTACAAAAAAGCATCAACCACCGCGGTCTTCTCCTGAAGCGGCGCATTGCTTTTCAGGAACCCAAAAACAATATCTGAGGACTGCCCCATTTCCATATCACGGATCGCATGCAGGGCTTCCCTGGAAGATTGTGCCCCTGCAACAGCAACCCCTGGGCCTTTTGCGCGTTCCTCTTTTGCTGCATCAGGCATTGCAATTTTTTTTTCTGGCATAGTATCACATGTTGCAAAGGAAAGCGAAAGAAGCGGCGCAGCAAGCAAAAATCGTGCCTTAAAAAGCGCTCTTTTTGCAGCAGGCGGGCATTTTTGAAGCTTCAGCATCCCTGCCACTGCCCTTTTGCTCTCCATATACATTAATTCATAAGGCAGGGTTAAAAAGATAATTTCTGATTTTTCAAATTAATGGCTTACCTAAAGAAGCTCAGGCATCTTGCAAAGGAAAACAAATACAGTGAGCTTGAGCAATTCTGCAAATCCAAACTGCAGTTTTCCCCGGGGGACCCGGACCTTATGTTCTATTATGCAGTTGCCCTTGAGGAGCAGGGAGAATATGCAAAGGCAAGAAATGTTTTTGAAAAGCTCTACAGGATAACGCATGACTGGTTGTTCAGGATTTGCGAAGCAATTCCTGAGTATATGCAGGGAAACAGCAAAACTGCAAAAAAAATCCTCAAAAAAGCAACAGAGAAAGAAAACAAAAGCGCGGCCAACCTTTTTTTTGCATTCAGGATTGCGGTAAATGCAAATGATGCTGAAGCTGCAAAGGAAGCCTTGTGGAAGGCATTTGCAATTGACCCTGAAAAAACCCTTGGGCGCCTGAGGGAATTTTTTGAAAAAACAAAAGAGAAGCGCCCGGAAAGAAGAAAGCTCTTTGTTGCTCTTCTCGGGCTGCTTTCCGACATGAGGAAGGAGATTGGGGAGGGCTAAAACAGGCTTTACTATTTAAAATCAACCATGCGTAGATAAACCCATGAAATCTCTTCGCGATTTTGTAAATGGATTAAAGGAAAGGGGGGAGCTTAAGGTAATTGAGCCAACGCTCAAAAAAGAGCTGGAAATGGCAGGGGTATTTGAAGCGTTCCAGCCCACTCCGGTGCTGGCGCATGCAGAGGATTCGGGCGTGCGCTGCGTATCGAATATTTTTGCAACAAAAGAGAGGGTTGCTGAGTACCTTGGCTGCGGAGTGGGGGAGCTTGGGAAAAAAATGGTGCATGCAATAAACAATCCTTCCGCCCCTGCAAAAGCTGCAACCGGGCCTGTGCTGGAGGAAACCCTTACCTCCCTTGAAGAGATTCCGGTTCCCCTGCACACGGAAAAGGACGGGGGGCCGTATATCTGCTCAGGGATTGTGGTTGCAAAGGACCCGGAATACGGGCAGAACTGCTCCTTCCACAGGATGATGGTGCTGGACGGGGAGCGGCTTGTGCTCAGGATCCTTCCCAGGCACCTGGACAAATTCCTGGAAAGGGCAGGAGGGGAGCTGGACGTTGCTGTGATTGTGGGTGCGCCGATTAATGTGCTGCTCTCTTCTGCAATTTCATCTGAATTGGGGCAGAATGAGCTGGAAATAGCGAACACCCTGATGCCATTTGAAACTGTGGAACTGATGAACGGGATTGAGATTCCTGCAGATGTGGAATTCGCATTCCTTGGGAAAATAAACGCAAATGAGCTTGAGAAGGAGGGACCGTTTGTGGACTTAACCAACACTTACGATATCGTGAGGAAGCAGCCGGTGATGCGAGTAAGCAAAATATACCACCGGAGCAGCCCTGTGTTCCATGCGCTTTTGCCCGGGGGGATGGAGCATAAGGTGCTTATGGGAATGCCCCGGGAGCCCACAATTTTCAATAAGGTGAATGAGAGCGTGGAATGCGTTGGGGTAAACATCACCCAGGGAGGGTGCTCCTGGCTGCACGCAGCAGTTTCCATCAGGAAAAAGGGCGAAGAAGATGGGAAAAGGGCCATTGAAGCTGCATTTGAGGGCCACAAATCCCTAAAACACGTGGTTGTTGTGGATGAGGATATTGATGTAAATGATGCTTCGGAAGTGGAGTGGGCGATTGCAACAAGGTTCCAGGCCTCAAAAGATTTGGCCGTGAAAGAAGGGGAGAAGGGCTCTTCCCTGGACCCCTCCGCAAAA
>WJMK01000038.1 GCA_014727975.1 Microcaldota archaeon
CCCCTGCTCCATTTCAAGCCTGAGCCCGCTTATCTGGCTGCCCTGCAGCGCAATCGTTTCTTTTGCATCCCCCAGCTCAGCATTTGTTTCTTCAAGCTCCTCAGAAAGCGCAGCATTCTGCTCCCGCAGCTCCGAAGCACCCATAAAATGAAAAACGCTCAGCCCCAGCAAAAAAACTGAAAACAGGAAAAGGAAAACTTCAACCCAGTTTATCTTCCATTTAGCCATATGCTACTCTCTTTTGCGGCTCCTTGCGTCATCCACTGCAGCAAGCCAGGAATCCCCTATCTTCATGAAATAGTTTCCAAATGTTTTGCTCAGGGAAACCTTCATCGGGCGGTATTTGCGCATGCTCTCCCGCGCCACAATCGTTTCCCTTTCCACCTTAATCATCCCCACCCTCCTTAAGCGAGGCAAAACACGATTATAAAAAGTAGCCTTGGAAATCCCTTTCCCAGAGAGGAAGTTTCCGATGTCCGCACCCTCCATCTGCAGCTTCCTCGAAAGCTCTTCAAGGAACGCAAGCGCAATTTCATGGTATTTGGGCTGGTACTTCTTTGAAAATACAAAATTAACTACTTCATCCAGCTTCCAGAGGTTCCGGGTCAGGTTCTCGTCCTTGTCCTGGAAACTCCTGAGTTCCGGGCTGTTATAGGGGGGAAGGTAAACCGATTCAGAAGAAGGAACTCCCCTGGGTATTTTCTTCTCCCCTCCCATATGCTCATCCGAATATGTCTCCCATGCCGCTTGCAGCCTTGTCCTCTTCCTCAGCGATTATCCCGATGATTTTTTCCTCAAGCTCTGCAGGCACATCCACGCGCAGCTCCTTCAGTTTCTCCCCCGCAGCCCCAACCTTTTCATCATCCCCGGAAATATACAGGTAAATAACTTTTTCGTCCCCGCCTACCTGGTTCCCGTCCTTGAGCTTGTAGCCCATCATTGCAAAGCTCCCCTTCTCATACGGGTCCGCCTCAAGGAGCGCGGTAAGCTCCTTTTTCTTCTCCATTGGAATGCCAAATACTTTCTTCATTCAATCATCCTCTTTCCTGTGGTGGTGCGCATGGGGCACGTATTCCCCATCCTCGTTCAGGAACCCCATGTTCCACTTGAGCATCTGCGCAACAAACTCCAATACGCTGCTAAAGGTTATATATGTAATCGAAATCCCCGCAGCAAACATTGCCCTCTCAACAAGCACAATCGGGATAAGCGCCCACCATGCCTCTGCAGGCATCCCTATGGTATACAGAAAAGCCACGGAGCCAACAACGTGCGCCTGGAAGGTTGCCCCAAGGCTCTTCAGGAACAGGTGGTATTCTGCAAACACGGTTGCAACTATTGGGATGAGCCAGAGAAGCGCATACCCCCATGCTTCCATTCCAATCGGGTGCATCCAGAAAAGGAACATCCCCAGGATGGGGAGCACAATCCCGAATTTCTTATCCTTTTTCACAACCCCAAAATAGTATGCTGCGGCAAGCATCGGAAAGAACCTTGCCACAGAAAACGCACTGAATGTAAAATCATTCAGCAGAAGTTTCTCAACTACTTCCACCCCCAGCACCATGAAAACCGCAAGCAGGGGGCTAACGAATCCTGCCCCAACCGGGCCTATGAACTGGAAAAGGCTGAAGCTCTGCTCTTCTGCGCCCACCACATAATTTACATTTATCTGGTAAAAGACCAGGGAAAGCACAGCGAAGAGAAGCAGGAATGCAGCTAGCTTTATTTTTTTGTCCATAATCCCAACCAACCCTATTGTTTCCACTACTGCTTAAAAAACTTAACTCCGAGCATCCTGCATGGCAGAGTCTCTCTCAGATTCCATAGTTGACCTTAAGGTTTCCCCTGTTTCCGTTGAAATAAAGGAGAGGATAGAAGAGTTCAAGCTCCTGGGCACGCTGGGCGAGGACGAATGGTTTTCAGAGCTCTGCTTTTGCCTCCTCACTGCAAATACTTCTGCAAAAAAAGGGATAGAGGTACAGACAAAAATAGGCGACGGGTTTGCAACCCTCCCCAAAAAGAAGCTCGCCTCCACCCTGAAGAAGCTCGGCTACCGCTTCTTCAACAAGCGCACAGAATACATCGTGGAAGCCCGCAGGCATGCAAAGGGCCTCAAACCCCGTATTCAGAAGCTTGCAAAGAAGGATACCCGCAATGCAAGGGAGTGGCTGGTGGAGAATGTAAAGGGGATGGGCTACAAGGAAGCCTCCCATTTCCTGCGCAATGTAGGCTACACAGATGTTGCAATACTTGACCGCCATATTCTCCGCACAATGCATGAAAACGGCCTCATCCCGGAGCTCCCGAAAACCCTGAACCGCATCCAGTACCTCACCTACGAAAACCTGCTGCGCCTAATTGCCTTCAAGTTCAAGCTCTCGCTTGCGGCACTGGACCTTTACCTATGGTACATGAAGACAGGGAAGGTGCTCAAATAGTGCATTTAAATAGACTTTTGTGTTAAATAATAACCATGTTAGAACCAGCAACCACTGAATCACAAAAAGAATTCCCGTTCATGGCTGACCTGCACCTCCATGCGACCAAGCCCAGCGAAGACAACCTGGAATCAGGCAGGGTAACCGATTCCTGGGTCAACAGCGAATACAGAGGCATCTCTACAGAAGAATTCCTGGATGCAAAGCTGCGCTCCGGAGATTACAGCCAGGATTGCTTCCTGGAAATTGTTGACAATTTCCGCAGGGCAGGCCTCCCTGCCGTTCCGCACCTGGTGGATGCCCTCTACCATGCAGTAATGGATGAGGATTACCCTGATGTGCTTACCTTCCTCACAATCGGCACCCCCTCCTGCTTCACAATGGAGGAGACAATCCGGGCAATGAATGCGTTCCAGGGATCCAGGACCAAAACGATCGCAAAAAACCTGGAAGGAAGCCTCTTTTCCACAGAAAAAACAACAGGCCTGCTCTCAGATATTGTCCCGACCGCACCAGTAAGCCTTGATTTCCGCATGATGGCAAGGAGCCTTGAAACCCTCAGCCCGGCTGCAGAGTCAATCGGGTACCGGCCTGTTGTAAAGCTCCACCCATTAATCCAGCAATTCCACCTGGGAAGAATTCCGGATGCGGTTTTTGATGTGCTAGATGAGCACGCTGCCCTCCTTGTAACCCATACAGGGGTCTTCCAGGGAGGTCCCTGCATAATCCAGGAGGGCATCCTTGATATTGATGCAGCCGACCCGAAGCACCTGCGGGCCCCTGCAGGAAAGCACCCAAAACTTGACATAGTCCTTTCCCATATGGGCACTCCTGATTCTGTTGTTGAAAGGTACTGGATGAAGAGGGGAAAGCGGATAACCCATTTCCGTAACGCGCTTGCGCTCCTCTTGGACTGCCCGAATGTGCATGGGGATATCGGGGGCCTGATGTACAGGACCCCCACAGAAGGAAAATACGGAGAGCCAAAAAGCGAGAAAGAAGTGGATTTCACAGCCCGCTCCGAGCTTGCTTTTGACAGCCTTGCGCTTAGGCTTGAGGACCCGGTAAACTATGAAATTGGCGGAAGGCGCCCCAGCCTCCGCGCAAAAATTGTGCATGGAAGCGACTTCCCGGTGACTTCAACCACTGAGCTCAAAAAGCAGATACGTGTTCTTGGAAGGGAAAGTGAAGCGCGCACACTCAGGCAGGTAAAAAACAATGCTGCCCACCGTTCATGCAAGCTCCTGCGCAAAA
>WJMK01000052.1 GCA_014727975.1 Microcaldota archaeon
AGAACGGCCAGACCGCCACCATCAGTGCCGTCGCCACCAGTACGACATTGGTCACCACCGCCACGATGATCAGCACGATGCTCTCGGTGTCGACCTTCGCCAGGTAAAACTTCTCCTTGCCGATGAATCCGAACAGCGGCGGGGCACCGGCCTTGCTCAGCGCGGCGATCAGGGCCGCCGTCGCGGTGATCGGCATCATCCGGCGCAATCCATGCAACTGCCGCACATCGCGCGTGTGCGTCGCGTGGTCAATGATTCCCACCACCATGAACAGCGCCGCCTTGTAGAGCGCATGCGCCACAAGGAATACCACCGCCGCCTTGACTGCCAGATCAGTCCCGTGCCCCAGCAGCATCACGAGGATGCCGAGGACTGCCACCGTCGAATAAGCCAGAATGCGCTTCAGGTCGTGCTGGCCGATCGCCATCGCCACGGCGATCAGCATCGTTGCCGCACCAAATCCCACCAGCAGGTCATGCCAAAGCGACGTGCCGCTCATCGCCGGCGAAAGACGCGCCAGCAAGTACACGCCGGCTTTTACCATTGTAGCGGAATGCAGATAAGCACTGACCGGCGTGGGTGCGCTCATGGCATCGGGCAGCCAGAAATGCAGCGGCACCAGCGCCGATTTGCTCATCGCACCGAGCAAGATCAGCAGCAGGGCCGGCGTGTAATACGCGTGATGATGAAGGGCCGCCGTGTCCATCTGGTTGATCATCGAGATGCGGCCTGCCTGCCCTGCCGCCGCGCCCAGGTCAACGGCAGCCATGATCAGCAGCAACAGCCCCGCGAGCAGCGCCAGTCCCCCCCCACTGGTCACCAGCAACGCCCGCCGCGCAGATTTGCGAGCGCCGGCATCTTGATGATTGAATCCGATCAGCAGAAACGAACTGATGCTGGTCAGTTCCCAGAAGACGAACAGGCTGATCAGGTCATCGGCGAGGACCAGCCCGATCATCGCACCCATGAAGATAAGCAGCAGCGCCATCAGCCGCCCCGCTCGATCATCCCCGTGCATGTATCCCCCCGCGTAGATCAGCACCAGCGCGCCGATGAAACTGATCAGCAGTGCGAAGGTCAGCGACAGACCATCCAGCCGCAGTGCCAGTTCGACACCCATTCCCGGCACCCAGGCCCACGCCTGCTGCAGCGGGAGCTGATCGCTCGCCACCCATGTGGACAACCATCCGGCAATGCCGAGCGGTATCACCGCCATCAGCCAGCCGGCGTGATCACCCAGCCGACGCGCCGCCCACACAGCCGGCAGCGCCGCGACAAATGGCAGGATCACGATCCAGAACATCATGAGTCCCCTGTCGATCCGCGCATCAGCCATTCCCCCTTGCGATCCGAACGAATCAGACTACCGCCGGATCATCACGCCGTCACGACATAGCCCTTCGCCTGGTCGAGGTGGCGCATCACGCCGCGCGTGTCGACCACCAGGCGTGCATGTCGTGCGATCATCGGCCAATCATAGGCACTGTGATGAGTGGCGATGATGACACAGTCATACTCGGCGAGCGACTGCTCGGTCAGCGTGATGCTCTGCATGCCCAGGTCATGACGGCGCATCTTGTGGGTGGCTGCGACATGGGGATCGTGGTAGTCGACCTGCGCCCCAAGTGCCTGAAGACCCTCGATGATCTCAAAGCTCGGACTCTCGCGCACATCATCGACATCGGGTTTGTATGCCAGACCCAATACGAGAATTCGACTGCCCCGTACCGCCCTGTCGTGCTGATTGAGTGCCAGTTGCGTGCGCTGGATCACGTAGCCCGGCATCGCGTGATTGACTTCGCCAGCCAACTCGATGAATCGGGTCGGTCGGCCGACTTCACGCGCCTTCCAGGTCAGATAAAACGGATCAATGGGAATGCAATGCCCGCCCAGCCCGGGCCCGGGATAGAACGGCTGAAAACCGAATGGCTTGGTCGCCGCCGCCTCGATGACTTCCCAGATGTCCACCCCCAGTTCCGTCATCAGTTCCTTCATCTCATTGACGAGGGCAATATTGACGGCCCGGTAGATGTTCTCCAGCAGCTTGGCCGACTCGGCGACCTCAGCGGTGCTGACGGAGACGACCTGTTCAATGGCAGCACGATATAGTGACACCGCCAGTTCACCACTGAGCGGATCAATACCACCGACCAGCTTGGGGATCGTGCGTGTGTCATGACTGACCCGACCGGGATCCTCACGTTCCGGGGAATAAGCGAGGTAGAAATCGCTGCCGACTTCCAGCCCGCTTGCCACCAGGCGGGGCAGCATCACCTCACGTGTTGTACCGGGGTAAGTGGTCGATTCGAGAACGACCAGTTGGCCGGGTCGCAGCGTCCTGGCGATATCCTCAGTGGTCTGCTCGACGTAGCTCAGGTCGGGCTCACGATGAGGCCCCAGAGGAGTCGGGACACAGACAAGAATCGCATCCGGCTCACCCAGACGCGCGAAATCGCTTGTTGCTTCGAAGCGATCCGAATCAACAAGCGGATGGAGGTACCGGTCGCCCAGATGCTTGAGATAATTCTCGCCGCGGCTGAGCATGTCGATCTTCGCTGGATCAACGTCGAAACCCAGTGTCGCAAATCCCGCTTCATGAAAAGCCTTCATCAGCGGCAAGCCGACGTAGCCCAGGCCGATGACTCCGACTGTCCCGGTACGACCAGCGATCAGTTCATGCAATTCAGCCACGGATGACTCCTGATTGAGGCTAACAGAATGTAGTAGAACTCAGCGGACCCTCAGTGACAAATCACCAAGCCCACCAGGGCCCTTAGTGTCTGTCGCTGTATATCGGTTCGACAGCCGCTCTGAGTCTCGACAGGCAGACCGTTGGAATCCATGGCGTGGCAGTCTAGGCAAAATAGCTAAGGGGTCTCGGGCAAACACTGATTCGTACCATCCGTTGACCGAGCAGTTTCATTTGCAGCGTCTTTAGTCAGGTGATGAGCGTAACCGGCAGAACCGACCCTGTGAATCTGAACAGGGAGAAGTGGCCGGCGGAAGTGCAGGCAAAACGCAGGGCATTTAGCCAACTACATTTAAAAACGGCTGGCTCGCCGAGGATGCCGCCCGGCTCGTTGAGCGGGCCCACAACCGGGCCGGCGGGGAGGCGAGCGAACCAGAGCGTTTTATCGGGCCTCTAAACGCTGAATAAATAGAAAGAAGGGGCCTGATTAAGGTTTGCCCTCGGCCGAGCCCAGGGTTAATAATGGACGGACAAGGTGGGGCGGAACGGTCTGGGAGAGATATAGGGTCTGGGAAGAAGCGATTCGAGTTACCAGTTCCGTTACCCGCTCCAGCAGCGAGGACGCGTAGTCGAAAAGAGGACTTGCCGGGGGATGGCTGACAGGGGACGACAGGCTGTCGTTCCGAGCCGCGTGCCCTGCCCTCGTGTCAGGGACTGAGGCCGCCGCGGGGATTGGCGCAGCGCTTTGGAGGGCGCCGCGGCCGGGTTGGCGATAAGCCCGGTTGGATTGATGGGGGAAAGATCCCCCGACAGCGCAGCAATCGTTTAACGTCTGCGGCAAACCTGGCGCGCAGTCGACGGGGGCGGAGCCTTGCCATAACCCGAAGGGGCCGACGCCGAGACCAATCCGTAAGGCACTGCTGTTTATAGATTAATGCGCAAAGCCTGCATGCATTTTCGATGATACCGCTCGGGACGTCTCCGCCGGGTGTGCCATGGAAAACCTCAGTCCCCGGCCGTAAACGGCCCCTCACCTCGCCTCAGTCTGCGTCTGTTGTACCGTCATGGAGAACGTGAAGATGGAAAAGCAAATCCTTATCGCTCACTGCCAGCATATCGTGCGCGAGGGTCTGAAGGCACTGATCGGCAGTTGCCCTGGCTTGAAAGTCGTCGGGGATACCGGTGACGGCCGGCAGACAGTGGAACTGGTTCGACGCCACAAACCAGACGTTGTCGTCATGGACCTGGTTCTGCCGGACCAGGGAGGAGTCGAGACGATCCGCCAGATTCGCCAGGCCAGCGAACCGACGCGTATCGTCATCTTTACCTCCGACGCCGATCGCATGTCCGTGACCGCCGCGCTCAAGGCCGGGGCCTCGGGTTTCCTCTGGAAGGACTGCGCGTTCGACGAGCTGGCACACGCCTTGAAGGCCGTCACCGGTGGACG